>WQXX01000030.1 GCA_009781535.1 Coriobacteriia bacterium
TATGGTGGGATGCGGCGTACAGGGCAACGCACAGATCGCAATGATGCACCACGCGCTGCCCGATCTCCAGGAGATCTATATCATCGACAGCTATCCTCCCGCCATGGATGAATTGATTGCTCGACAGCAGCCACACAGCGCAGCGAAGATTATCATTGCCCGTTCTTTCGAGGAAATCGCGCAGAAATGCGATGTCATCTGTTCTGCCGCTATCATCACAGAAAAACCTGATCCAAAATTCAGGGATGAATGGTTCCACGAGGGTCAGACCATCCTGACAAGCGACTGCCACACCTTCTACGAGGATAAAACGATGAAGCGCGCCGATAAGTACCTGCTCGACAGCATCGAACAGCATGAACTACTGGCAGCAAACGGGTATTATCCCGACGGTCTGCCCCTTGTCTACGGAGAAACAGGCGAGGTTCTCGCCGGCATCAAACCCGGACGAGAGCATGACAGGGAGTTCATAGTATGCAACAACGTTGGAATGGCAGTCGAAGACATGATGCTTGCGCGCCGCATCTTCGACCTGTCGCTGAGCAAAGGTGTCGGGCGTAAAATCGCCTTGTAAGGGACTTCTAAACACCATAGGAAACTTGAAAGGATGAGGGAGATGGGCTTTAACTATGAGAACCGACTGGAGAAGCTGCAAAGCATTATGAAACGCGAAGGCCTTGACGCCTTTGTGGTATCTACGCAGGACGGGATTTACTACCTCTCAGGTGCGTCCTACAGACCGGAGGAGCGCCCGTTCTTCATCATCGTCAGACAAGAGGGTAAATACGACCTGGTTGTGCCGTACCTGGAATACGAGCACATGAAAAAGGCGACCGGCTACAATGTTATAGAGCATTACTTCGAATACCCCTCGATCAAAGGACAGAACTGGTACGAGCTGCTAAGCGCCATGCTCGGCGCAGATGCCCGCGTGGGTGTGGAGCCTGATCTGGCTGTCGCGAAAAGCCGCCTGATTCAAGTGCGGGAAGTGGTGGTCTCCGATGCAATCGCCCGGATCCGTATGGTCAAGGAGCCTGAGGAGTTAGAGGCCATACGCGCTGCTGCCGTCTGGACCGACAAGGGTATGAAGCTCCTGCATGGAGGCATCTACCCAGGCTGCTCTGTCATAGAGACGGTAACGCATGCGAGAAAGCTACAGACGGGGCTCATCGCCACCGGAGAGTACGACTATCTCAACTGCTCCTTCCTTACCGTCGGTTGGACTGCTCCTGCAAGCGCACAGCCCCACGGCGTTCCGGGATTTCGGCTGCGTATGGGACGCGGCCCGCTTGTCCTGATGAGCTACAACCGCATCAACGGCTATGCTGCGGAATGCGAACGCACCGTGTTCATAGGCGAGCCTTCAAAGGAGGAGCTCGATCTGTATCATACGGTGATACAGGCGCGGGAGCTGGCATTCTCCATGGTGCGCCCGGGCGTTGCTTGCGGAGAGATTGACGCCGCCACCTGGGATTTCTTCACAGACAGAGGCTATCAAGGCAATATCCTGCACCGTGTCGGTCACGGCATAGGAATGGGCAACCATGAGCAACCATGGCTCAGTCGCGGCAGCGAGGACATCCTCGAAAAGAATATGGTCATAAGTGTTGAGCCTGGTCTGTATTTTGACGACATCGGCGGCTTCCGCCATTCGGACACCGTGTTGGTGACAGAAGACGGTTATGAGCTGCTTACCCATTACCCCCGTGATCTGGAAAGCCTCATCATCCGTAGTCCTCGCTTTTTCAAAAGAATCCAGGGCGCCATTGTCAGAAAGGCAATCAACGTTTAGGGGTTCGTGCCATCGCCGACCTTGGTACCACTGAGCCCTTCATCGCGGCACTGGGCCCTTCATCGCGTCACTGAGCCCTTCATCGCGGCACTGGGCCCTTCATCGCGTCACTGAGCCCTTCATCGCGTCACTGGGCCCTTCATCGCGTCACTGGGCCCTTCATCGCATCCGCGATCAGGGTTGAGGGGGTATAATATCCACAAGAGGGGCACAATAGACGGGGGTCAGAACAGAATAGGAGTTTGTGTTATGTCTTTAAAACATGCGTATTATCGTACCTTTCAAGCAGTATTCAACGTTGGGGCACGCGTGATGCCCTGGCGAAAAGCGCAGCCGATCAAAGGCGCTGGAAGCATCGCTGAGATCCCCGCGCTCCTTGCCAAAGATGGCGTGACAAAGGCTATGGTTGTCACGGACCCAGGTCTGGTCAAAGCCGGTATCACAGCGAAGATCACAGCGGTGCTTGATGCGGCGGGCGCTGACTACGAGCTGTTCTCTGAAGTGCAGCCAAACCCCACTGTTGCAACGGTCAACCGGATCACCGACCTGTATTACGCCGCAGGCTGTAACGGCTTTGTCGCCATCGGCGGCGGCTCGGCAATGGATGCTGCTAAAGGCGCTGCAGCGCGGGTCACCCAGCCAAAGAAGACCACGCAGCAGCTCGGAGGGCTTTTCAAGGTCATCAAAGCTATTCCGCCCTTCATCGCGGTTCCAACGACAGCTGGGACTGGCTCTGAGACCACCATCGCTGCGTTGATCACCGATGAGCAGACCCACCACAAATACGCGTTGATGGATCTCGCTCTTATTCCGCGCTATGCGATACTTGACCCCGACTTAACCGTCGGTCTCCCTCCGTTTATCACCGCCCCAACAGGCATGGACGCCCTGACCCATGCGGTTGAGGCGTATCTCTGCTGGACGTATAACACAGCTGAGAGCAAGCGTTTTGCCTTGGAGGCAACCACGGCTATCTTCAAGTACCTTGAGAGGGCTTACCGCGATGGCAGCGATATCGAGGCCCGCGAAGCGATGCTTGAAGCATCGTATAAGGCTGGGTTCGCTTTTACGCGCGCCGGTGTGGGCAATGTCCACGCCATCGCTCACACGCTTGGCGGACTGTACAACACCGCACATGGGGTTGCCAATGCCGTCATCCTGCCTGTGGTGCTCAGGGATTATGGTGAGAAGGTATATGAGAAACTCGTCCGGCTTGCCGATGTTGCCGGAATCGCCGACCCAGCAGCAGATGACGCCACGAACGCGAAGTCTTTCATCGATGAGATCGAGGCTATGAACGAGCGCATGGGCATCCCCAAGGGCTTCGATTTCATCAAGGATGAGGACATTCCACAGATGATCGCTTGGGCAGACAAGGAGTGCAACCCACTGTATCCTGTGCCTGTTTTGTATGATTCCGCGCGCTATCGTCGGGTTATCGAGGCTATCCGGATCTGACCGTTTAACAGGATTGACTGCAATCGAACAACCCACGCTTATTATTGAGTCAGCAGTGTCTGCTTCATCGTCGAATCGAGGTCTTTGTGTCTGAGCCTGTTGCCAAACCTGCTGTGCCCGCCTCAATACCGAATCGAGGTCTTTGTGTCTGAGCCTATCGCCAAGTCTGCTGTGTCCGCCTCAATACCGAATCGAGGTCTTTGTGTCTGAGCCTATCGCACTGCCACGTTATGTCCATGTCAACCTCTCCACAAGCGAGGTGCAAGCGCTTGCCATTTCTGAAGAGTATTTCCGCCTGTATGTCGGCGGCAAGGCGCTGGCAGCCCGCCTGCTGTACGACCTGTTGCCTGCGGGCACCCATCCGCTTGCACCGGAGGCGGTTGCCATCGTCAATACCGGCCCTTTGAACGGGACCGGGGCGCCCTCCTCTAGCCGCTTTAATATGAGCTTTAAAAACGTCTTGACGGGAGGCATCGCCTCGACCAACTGCGGTGGCAGCTTCGGCTTTACCTTGCGCAAAGCCGGTTATGACGGAATCGTTATCACGGGGGCAGCAGCCGAGCCGGTCTATATCGAGATCATCGACGGCGCCATTACAATCAAGGATGCCCGCGACCTTTGGGGTCTCGGTATCGAGGAAGCCCGGAAGAGCTTTTGCAAGGGTTTTGCGAGCTTTCTAATCGGTCCTTCAGGCGAGAACCTCGTCCATTATGCAGGGGTTGCCAGCGGCGACAGGATTGCCGGACGCTGCGGAGGCGGCGCGGTCTTTGGCTCAAAAAACCTCAAGGGCCTTGTCGCTTCAGGCAAGCAGCCGGTTCCCGTCTATAACAAAGAAAAGTTCAAGAAGTTCATCGGGAAGTGGGTGCATTTCCTCCAAGGCCATCCGATGACCGGCGAATCGATGCCGCGTTACGGCAGCGCAGGTATCGTTAGCAAAGCCAATGCCTCGCTTGCCCTGCCTACGCACAACTTTAAAAGCGGCTTCTTTGCGCAGGCCGACGCCATCAGCGGTGAGACCTTGACCGAGACCCGTCTTGAGGAGAATAAGGGTTGCGTCAGCTGCCCAATCCGCTGCGAGCGGCGGGTGCGCTCATCGCACGGGGTCATCAAGGGGCCTGAGTATGAGACGCTAGGGCTGTTTGGAGCAAACATCGAGAACTCTGACCTTGACGCCATCATCGAGATCAATCGTATCTGCGATGAGCTCGGTTTGGACACGATATCATGTGCCGGCACGCTGGCATTTGCCATGGAGCTGCAGGAGAACGGCGGCGAGGACTTTGGCTTGCGCTTTGGCGATAGCCAAAGCGTCATCGATGCCCTTCCGAAAATTGCTATTCGTGATGGCAAATATAGCGAGTTGGCAAATGGCACAAAATGGCTTTCAGAGAAATACGGCGGCACCGAATACGCCATCCACGCAAAAGGACTTGAGCTTGCGTCCTATGAGCCGCGCCGAAGCGTGGGTATGGGTCTTGGTTATGCCACCTCAAACCGCGGTGGGTGCCATCTTGGCGGTGGGTACACCTCCCTGCTCGAGAGCATCAACGTCCTTACGATGAGCCCCACAAGCCCTCGTGCCAAAGTACAATGGACCGTGTTGACGCAAAATGCACTCGATGCGGTCTCCTCGCTCGGCTGCTGTCTGTTCTCGGCTTTGACCTTCATACCAAAGCCGCTGTACAAAATCGGGCCTGCTCATGGGGTCACGCGCGCAATCAACAAGATCCTGCTTAACTCAGGCCCTGTGATCGGGCTGATGGTCAAACATCCCGGCTTCGAGAAATTCAACACCATGCTGCTGTTCCCACATGCAGAAGCCGGCAAACAGGCAACCGGACTGCCGCTCAATACAGGCTCATTCTTTACCTTAGGCGAGCGCTGTTATAACCTCGAAAGGATGTTCAATCTGCGCGAAGGTCTGACCGGCGCTGATGACAGCTTGCCAAAACGGCTCACCGAGACGCCTCAAGATCCCAATGACCCCACAACCGTGGTTCCCTTGGACGTCATGCTGCCTGCGTATTACAAACTTCGTGGTTGGGACGAAAAAGGCATTCCGAGCGCAAAGAAACTCAGCAAACTGAAAGTCGAGGTGTAAGCATGGCACTGATTACCGTAGTCTATCGTGGAAGTCTGGCTGAGGCTGTCGGGTGCCGCGATGAACAGCTTGAGGCAGCAACGGTTGCCGACGTCTTACGCCACATCAAATCGGCACACGGCAAGACCGTCTTCCATGCCGCCAAAGCGATGCTGATCGTCGTCAACGGCGTGAGCATACTCCAGAAGAAGGTCTATGCGACAGCGCTTAAGGACAGCGACGTGGTGAGCTTCCTGCCGCTGGCTGCTGGCGGGTAATAAGGCTGTTCTTGTACAGTAACACCAGTATTACACTACCATACGACCAGTTTTTTGTCGGACACACGTAGGCATCCTATAGCTCACCCTCTGGACCCCAGATCAGGTCTGGGGCGACATGGGAATAGCCACTGCCGCACGACCAGTTTTCTGTCGGACACACGCAGGCATCCTATAGCTCACCCTCTGGACCCCAGATCAGGTCTGGGGCGACATGGGAATAGCCACTACTTATTAAGCTGTCTTTTCTTTACTTCGCTGAGATCGTAGGCGATCTTAAGGCAGTTGGCAAACGCAAGGATCGCATCGTCTTCACGCGCAATCTTCCAAACGGCTGAGATATTAAAATAACTGTCGATCTCTGCAAGGGGCAAAAACACCACATCAGAATCAAAGTATGATTTCAAATGCCTGAAGGTGATCGCAACCCCGGTATTGGACGCCAGATACAGATATGCCGAGTTGATATCACGTAAGGACTCCTCAGAATCAGCCCAGACCTCCTGGTCTTTTATCACCTGCTTGTAAAACGAGTAGACGTTGGGTTGTCTGTTGTTGTCTGGCATGAGGATACGCTCGCCCTTTATGTCATCAAGCGTAACCCAAGCACGATCAGCCAGGCGGTGCTTGCGCGAAACTGCCACATTCAGGCAGTCCTCGAAAATATCAAGATGATTAAAGGTACTATAACTGCCGTAGGGGAACTTCATCGCCACTATCATGTCGAATTGGTTTGCCCGGAGCATAGGAAACCCGTCGGAAGCTTCAAGCGAGTGCAATTCCAAAGATGTCTGAGGGTATCTAGCCTCGAATTGAGCGCGTGCATCGACAATGAAGTCTTTACAGGCGCCGTAGAGGTAGCCGACCTTAAGAGTCTTCTCTATCCCCTCTCGGGCATTTTTCAGCTCTTTGAGCGCAGCATCGTACTCGTTGATAAGAACCCTCATACGTCTCTGGAAAAGCCGTCCCATATCGGTAAGGCGGACAGAGTGTTTGTCGCGCACAAAAAGTTTTACACCGATCTCCGTTTCCATGGCGTCGATGTGCTTACTGAGGGCAGATTGCGATATGAAAAGACTCTTTGCCACATTTGAGAAGTTCATCTCATCTGCCAGAAGGAGGAACTCCCTGATTACGCTAATGTGCATGATGCTACTCCTTTGAAATACCCTCATTAGCCTAAAGAGCACCCGCAGCCGGATACTCCCCTGCCGCCTGTGTTTCCCCTATCGAATACTCCCCTTATTCTATAGGGGGACAAGCTATTCCAAAAAGAGATTACCACACCTGGATTATTCGCGCTACCTACTTGGGTTTCCAATTTAGAATCGCCTATTCCTATATTGACATACCACTACCGACATTTAGCAGATATTCTATGTCTGCCCAGGGGGAAGGGCATACATTGTGGGGAAGAACGTACCTCTCCTCTGGACATTTTCCCTTTCTTGCGACGGACCGTCCTTGTGGCTGGGACGGTCCGTCGACACTTTCTTACACGTTTGCAGCGTCCTGCAGACAGCCCATAGGACATTCTCCCACCACCAATGCCACCTATGGGCTGCTAGCAGGACCCTTTTGACGCCTATGAGCTGCCAGCAGAACTCTTTTAACGCTAATAAGCTGCCAGCAGGACGCCGTGAATAGAAAATGAGAGAAAAGGATACAGGGATTGCTGGTTTATTCATATTTTGCTTTGGACAACCTTTTCTGACAACACACGTAAGCATCCTATGAGCACACTGATAGACCCTGGATCGAGCCCGGGGTGACTGATGAATAAACCAGCGCTTCCTTAGGAAGCAAGGTAGTCGGCAAGCTCGGCAAATGATGAGATGACCAGCGTACCTAACGGCAGTGCGTCATAGACGCCACCTTGTCGGTCAATCAGCACCGGCATGATACCGACGGCATGTGCACCCTGCACGTCGGCGATCAGATGATCGCCGACGTGCAGGGCTTCAGCGGGCGCAACACCCATCTGCTCCAGTGCGTACTTGAAAATCTCTGGCATCGGTTTGTGGAGCTTAACAACGGTCGAAGAAAGAACGATCTCAAAATACGACGCCAGTCCGAGCCCTTCGATGATGTCTCCCAGGGTTGAGTCCCAGTTCGAGATGAGACCCATACGGATACCTTGTTGCTTCAGACGTTTAAGCGCTGGGATGACGTCATCAAAGGTCTTCCAACTCTCTGCGGTAAAATAACGGCGATGAACGCTCATGGCGATCTCTTTGTGCTTTGAGGTATCGACGCCGGTCAATTCACAGAGGAACTCGTACATCTTATGCCAGATAACTACGGCACGTTCCTCATCGGCCCAAAACGACTCATCCTGCTCATAGAGCTGCTCGTAGAGCTCATACATCCGAGAGATATTCTCATCGACCAACGCTGCGTCAAGCTGCACGCCGTGACGCAGCGCTTCCTCTGAAAAGACCTTGCCCTCAGAAACAGCAGGCGTCAGCAGGGTATGCCCCACATCAAAAAAGACCGTGGTGATACCTGTGTCTGTTGTTGTATTGTCTAGCGTCGGGCCGATGCGCTCGAAAGAAGTCTGCTCCAATTCAGTGTGTTCCAAATCTGTATAGGCGTCTTCCTCACAACGTCTATTATGGCAGATTTGGCAGATACATTCGCAGCATACCTATAACCTCTTTAAAATGAAGCGGCTTGCCCACGTGGTCGTTCATGCCTGCTTTAAGGCAATTCTCGATATCCTCACGAAAGACGTTCGCGGTCAAAGCGACGATGGGAATCTCTTTTGCCTTCTGTATATCGAGTGCACGGATATGGCGTGTCGCCTCATATCCGTCCATCTCGGGCATCTGGACGTCCATAAAGATCATGTCGTAGGAATCAGGGTCTGCACTGAACAACTGCACAGCCTCAAGGCCGTTTTCTGCACAGACGACAGTCAGTTTCGTTGGCTCAAGCAAAGCGATCACAATCTCACGGTTTACGTCCACATCCTCCGCTAACAGGATACAGAAACCTTCAAAGTCATCCGTTCCGTCTTCTTTTTCTAAATCAGCGCCCAGAAGCATGGTGGCGCCCTCACAGATAGTATCTTCTTCCTTGACCCACACAGCAAAGGAGAAGGTCGAGCCTTTGCCGAGCTCAGATCTCACCCAGATTCTTCCGCCCATCATCTCAACGATGCGTTTTGAGATCACCAGACCAAGCCCTGAGCCGCCGAACTTACGCGACGTGCCGCTTTCTGCCTGCCCAAAAGAGGTAAACAGACGGCTTTGCTGCTCCTTGCTGATTCCCACTCCGGTGTCTGATACATCCATCTGTATCTCGCACATTCCATTCCGTTTGCTTAATAAATGAGCATGGAGATGGATAGCGCCTTCATCTGATGTGAACTTTATCGCATTGCTGAGCAGGTTCGTTAGAATCTGCGCAAGACGCTGGTCGTCCCCTGTCACACAACAGGGGATAGCTTCGTCAATCTCGACGGTAAGTGTCTGCTGCTTAGCGGCTACCTTAAAGCCCATGATGTCAAGCACCTTCTGGATCATCCCTTCGAATTTGAAGGTGACAGTTGAAAGCTCCAGCTTATTCGCTTCGATCTTGGACATATCGAGGATATCGTTGATGACGCCAAGCAAGTGGTTGGAGGCGCCTTCGATCTTGCTCAGCGCGGTATCCTTTCTCTCAAGGTTGTCTGCCGCTTTAGCAATCGTTGTCATACCGATGATGGCGTTCATCGGCGTGCGGATCTCGTGGCTCATATTGGCAAGAAAATCGCTTTTTGCTCGATTGGCGGCGTCTGCTCGTATCTTCAACTCAAGGAGCTCATCGTTTTGCCTGTTGATTGCACTGATGACATCCCGGTAGTTGCTTACGTTCGTAAGTATGAGGATGTGCCCCAGTTTCCGTTTTGACGTAAGAACTTCGCGCCATTTGAGGGTAAAGGTCTTCTCGCTTTTATCGGGCATGAGCACCGTGCACTCGCCGTCGATGTCCGTTCCTGTCCTGATGGCTTCGACGATATTGCCCGGCTTCTTGTCGATAAGTATGGATTCTGCATAATCCAAAAACGCATCGAATCTCGTACGCCCGAACTGGATGGGAAACTGCTTCATCGTATCGAACACGCTTTGGTTGGCGTCGATGATGATGCGCTTCTCGTTACAGATGATGATGAAGTCCTCGATTGAATCCATCGCGCTCGAAAACAGGGAGGTCTTGACGTTGAAAAGCTGCGAGCGATAGGCAACGAACACAAACAGCGAGAAGGTGATAAAGAAGCCGAGGGGCGTGATATCGTGCGGAAAAGGCATCAGACCAAAACTGAAGAGCAGGTTGATCGTATACGGTATGAGCAAAGCAAGCCCGGTAAGTATCAACACAGGATTGCGTCTTGCCTCCTTGATGATATAGCGGATCAGCATGAAGAATGCGACGATGACGATCGACATATCCATTGCAGTATGCGCCCAGAACAGCGGGGCGCGGGCAGGAATCGGAAAACTGTAGTCGAGGAAGTAGAGATTATGCAAGGGGTTGGTAACCATGACGAGTATATCGATAAGCGGCAGAATGATGAGTATGTTGCGCAGCCATTTCTTGGTCCGCAACGAGGAATTGACGAAGTTGAGGATGAACCAGGTGACGCCAAATGGGATGATGCAGACCATCACCATACGAAGCGTATAGATGACTTGGAAGTACTCATGGCTGCTCACCATGGTGATGGCATTGAGCAGGGTCCAGATGAATATCTCAATACCGAGTGTGAAGAAGCTGGACAGCCGCCGGTTGCGCATGTCGCTGA
>WQXX01000031.1 GCA_009781535.1 Coriobacteriia bacterium
CTCTCGACGACGACGTCGGTAAAAATGATGAGCGGAAGCCCCTTTTTCTTTTTTCCCGAAGCTGCCTCTTGGCTTATGCCGTGGTCTTGGCTTGCGGCGTTTGCGTCAGAGGCTTTCCTCCTATTTACGCCTCCACCTTGCTGTCCGATGTAGTGCGCTAAAACGCTTTTTGCAAGAACCAGCGATTTCTCATTCAGTTTCGAGAATATGTAGACCTCACGGCGATACCCGAGCAGATAACTCGCATACGCCTTGATGCCCTTTACAAATGAGAGGACAAAACTGATGAGCAGCAGCGGGGCAAACATGCTCAGAACGATGGCGAAAAGCAGGTATGGTTCTTTTACCCAACTGTCAATAAGTTTAAGAGGCGAAAAGAAGACCTCGTAAGGGTTATCTATCTTAAAGACCTTGATCGACGCCTGGATAGATATGAGAAGTGATTCGATTATCCCGGCGCTATCGGTACCCAGGCGTGTGAGATATGCGGGGAAGAACAATATCAGCACAGAAAGGAATGTGGCGATGATGACAATTGGGAAGGGGCGCAGGATACTGTTCCTCAGCGGGCGCTTGTGGAGAACGTACACAAGCACAAGCGAGGCGACGAATATTGCCAACGCGAGGATGAACGCCAGTTCCCAAACACTGTTTGAAAGCTCCATGTCCATTCCTTTCTTCGAAGCTGCTGGGATTCACATGGCTTCAGGCTTTAATTAGTGCTTTTCTAGTTTAACACCCGACATGAGTAAAGCAAAGTCTGAGGCGACGTGGGAATGACTTGAATATGCTCATGGATATCTCGTCAACAAAAACTTGGGTATTTGCCTAGTTTTTCGCGACATGCCCTCCAAGAAGTGTAGCTATAGCCTATTATGCTTGACATAGGCTTACCCAGTATGACAGTATGCTGATGGTGTTTAGTAGACACACATTCAACCTTCGAACTCGAGCAAACAAGGAGTCTTGCCATGAGAATAAAGATACTGGCCGATAGCACATGCGACTTAACGGATGAGCTATTAGCAAAACATGATATTCGGCGCCTGCCATTGGGCATCGTCATCGGGGACAAAATCCTCAAAGACGGTGTCGAGGCTACACCTTTCGACATCTTTGCCTATGTCGACAGCGGAAAAGGCATCTGCATGACAAATGCGATCAATGTCGCAGAGTATGTCGCAGCATACCGTGAGGAGTTTGAAAACGGCGCTGATGCGATACTCAACTTCACGATAAGCGCCGAGCTGTCCTCGTGTTATGAGAACTCGGTGCTTGCCGCACAGGACTTTGAGAATGTTTATTCAATCGACACACGCAGCCTTTCGACCGGCGGGGGCTGGCTGGTGCTGTATGCGGCAGAGCTTGTCGCTGAGGGCATGAGCGCTGCCGACGTTGCTGCGGCATGCGAGAAAAAGAAGGAGCTTTCTGATGCAAGCTTTGTCATCGATACGCTCGGTTATCTGCACAAAGGCGGGCGCTGCTCAGGTTTGACTGCTTTTGCCGCCAGCGCGCTCAATCTCAAACCTTGCCTTAACCTCATCAACGGCAAGATCGAGGTGGGCAAGAAGTACCATGGTAATATCGAGAAAAGCCTGCGGCGGTATATAGAAGACCGGCTCAAGGGCCGCACGGACCTTGATATGCGACGCGCCATCGTCACCCATACGATGTTTGATAATCTCGGGTTCGTCCATGAAATCGTCAACCTGGTAAAAAGCCTGCAACCCTTTAAAGTGGTCGACATTACATCTGCCGGCTGTACAATCAGCAACCATTGCGGCCCCAACACCATGGGAGTCCTTATCTACAGGGAAGCCTGAGCACTATCATAAGCCCGCGCGAACGCACGAGCGACAACCATATCGAGGACGCAACACCAAGGAGGATTGAATGCCACTGAAAGTCTACGAGAAAACCGCCGGTCAAAGCCATATCGAGGACGTCTATCGCGAGTTAGGGCAACGCTTGTCCGTGAGCACGATGACCCCATGCCCTGTCGAGTTTGCTGGTGCGTTCGTCAAGCTGACCGCTGCACAAAGCTGCGGGAAATGCGTGCCGTGCCGGATCGGTCTTTTAAAACTGGGAAACCTCATTGATGACGTCTTGGACGGCACATCTGTTAACGGTAGTGCTGAAGAGACGATCAAGCTCATCGAGGAGCTGGCTGAGCACATCTACCTGACCGCCGATTGTGCTATCGGGTATGAGGCGGCTGCGGTCACTTACACATCAGTCAAGGGATTTTCCGAGGACTTCTACCATCATCTTGAGCATCATGACTGCACGGCTGACACGCTTGCTCCCGTACCTTGTGTGGCAGGTTGCCCAGCTGGGGTCGACATCCCAGGTTATCTCGCACTGACTGCCGCCGGTCGTTTTGACGATGCCATCATGCTTGTGCGCAAGGACAATCCTTTTGCCGCCGTCTGCTCGCTGATCTGCGAACATCCCTGCGAGGTGCATTGCCGTCGCGGTATGGTCGATGATCCCATCAATATCAGAGGTATTAAGCGTTTCGCCGCAGACCATGCACTAAACGGCACCTCGAATGATTACCCATTGCGGCTCTTCCCGCTCGAGTCAACCCCAAGCGGCAAGACGGTTGCAGTCGTAGGCGGTGGACCGGCAGGCGTTTCTGCCGCATTCTATCTCACCCTTATGGGACATGAGGTAACTATTTATGAGCAGGGCAACCAGCTTGGCGGGATGTTGCGCTATGGCATACCAGCCTATCGCCTGCCGCGCAAGGCTTTGGATGCGGAGATCGCCTACCTCATCGCCCATGGCATCAACGTGAAGCTCAACACGTCTGTTGGCACCGACGTCTCATTAGATGAACTACGCGCGGCGTATAACGCGGTATATATATCCATCGGCGCGCATGCGGCAAGCAAGCTGAGGATACCGGGCGAGGATGCGCTCGGCGTCTTATCCGCAGTCGAGTTGCTCCGTAAGATCGGTGATGATGAGCTGCCCGACTTCTCCGGTAAATCGGTGGTCGTAGTCGGCGGCGGCAATGTCGCCATGGATGTGGCGCGCACCTCGCTTCGCCTCGGTGCGCGCAAAGTTACAATCGCCTATCGCCGCCGCCGAGAGGACATGACGGCTCTGAGGATAGAGATCGAAGGAGCGATTGCAGAAGGCTGCGAGCTTCTTGATCTGCACGCGCCCAAACGCGTGCGCGCGCAGGACGGCTCAGTGTGCGCCCTGGACCTGCAGCCGCAGATGATCTCGACGATCGATAAAAATGGCAGGGCGCTCATGAAAGATGCGCAGGTCGACGAGGTCTCGATTGCCTGCGACCTTGTGCTTGTCGCCATCGGCCAGCGCGTGGAATCCCAGATGTTCGAACAAGCAGGCGCCGAGACCAACCGCGACCTTATCGCCGCTGCCCATGACGCCACACTGAAGAATATGGAAGGGGTCTTCGCTGGTGGCGACTGCGTCTCAGGCCCTGCAACAGCCATCATAGCTATCGCAGCAGGTAAGGTCGCCGCCCACAATATCGATGAGTATCTCGGGTTCGACCATCGCATCGCCCTTGACGTCCGTATCCCGACTGCTTTCTTCAAAAGCCGGATCCGCTGCGCACGCTCGAACATGAAGGAGACCATCAGCACCTCGCTGCATGGCTGCTTCGACTTGGTCGAGGACGGGCTTCATGCTGAGGAAGCCTCACAGGAAGCCTCTCGCTGCCTGAGATGCGACCACTTTGGCTTAGGCGCGTTGCGTGGAGGGAGGCTCACATCATGGTAGGAACGGATAGCACCTTTATTCAGAATAACAACGGACCTGTCACGCCTGCTTTTGTCAACCTGACGATAAACGGTTTGCCCCTACAAGCCCCTGCGGAGATGACCATACTCGCCGCTGCAACGATGCTCGGAATCAAGATCCCTACCCTTTGCTTCTTCTGGAACCTCAACGACGTGGGTGCCTGCCGCGTCTGTGTCGTCGAAGTCGAGGGTGAGGAGCAGCTGGTCGCCGCTTGCAATAATAAGATACGCGAGGGCATGGTCATCAAGACCAACTCCGCCAAGGTACGAGCCGCACGCAAAACTAACGTTGAGCTCATTTTGTCCCAACACGACGTCCAGTGCACGAACTGCCTGCGTGGCGGCACCTGCGAACTCCAGAGGTTGGCAAACGACCTCAATATCTCCGAGGTACGCTTCAAGCGAGAAAACGAGCCGAACTCCTGGAATAAGGACTTCCCGCTCATCCGCGACGCCAGCAAATGCATCAAGTGCATGCGTTGTATACAGGTCTGCGACAAGGTGCAGGCTACCCATATCTGGGATCTTAAAAGCCGAGCTACCCGCACAAGCATTGGGGTGACCGGGGCGTTGCCCATCGAGGAATCATTATGTGCCCTGTGCGGACAATGCATCACGCACTGCCCCACTGGCGCGCTTCATGAACGCGACGACATCGACAAGGTCTTAAAGGCAGTTGCCGACCCTGAAAAGATCACGCTGATCCAGATCGCTCCCTCGGTGCGCACCTCCTGGGGGGAGCCGCTGGGGCTGGAGCGCAAAGACGCCACCGTACAACGCCTCGTAACCGCCTTGCGTGCCGCCGGCATCGATTACATCTTCGATACCGACTTTAGCGCAGACCTCACCATACTTGAGGAAGGAAGCGAATTCGTCAAGCGCTTCACAAATAAGGATGATTACGCATGGCCGATGTTTACCTCATGCTGCCCAGCCTGGATGCGTTGGGTCAAAGGCCATCACCCTGAGCTTATCGACCAGCTCTCAACTGCCAAGTCGCCGCAGCAGATGTTTGGTGCGGTGGCAAAGAGCTACTATGCAGAAGTCCTCGGCGTTGACCCGTCCCGTATATTCTCCATCTCAGCAATGCCTTGCTTGGCGAAGAAACATGAATGTGCGCTGGCTTGCATGAACGACGCGTGCGGCGAGCAGGATGTGGACGTGGTTTTAACCGTACGCGAGCTCAGCCGGCTTATTCGCTCAGACTTCATCAATGTCGCTGGCTTGCCCGAGCAGGCTTTTGACGAGCCTTTGGGTGTAGGCACAGGCGCCGGTGAGATATTCGGAGCGACCGGCGGCGTCATGGAAGCTGCGCTACGCAGCGCTTATTTCCTCGTGACCGGCGCCAACCCCGACCCGGATGCCTTTGCCGAGGTGCGCGGGCAAGCAGGGTGGAAGGAGGTCATCTTTGATCTGGCGGGAACCCCGCTACGTATCGCCGTTGTCTCCGGTCTTGGTAATGCTGAAAAGCTGATCGAAGCGCTGGCCGCCGGCAAGGTTGAATATGACTTTGTCGAGGTCATGGCCTGCCCTGGTGGCTGTGTTGGCGGCGGCGGCCAGCCTATCAGCGATGACTTGAGCATCCGTGCCCAACGCAGCAAGGTACTCTATGATCTCGATGCGCACAATACCTACCGCTTCTCACACGAGAACCCCTCTATCGTCAAGGTCTACGAGGAATACTTCGGCCACCCGCTTTCTGACAGGTCGCATCACCTTCTCCATACCAACCATCATGACTGGGTTATGCCGAATGAAAAATGATAGTTTTTCCAAGCCTCGACTCTCGGTGAGCGGGTCACGTCGGATGAGAAACCATAGACTGCCTGCCCTTCTGTTATCGCTGCTTCTGGCCAGCACGAGCCTGATGTTGACAGGGTGCCCCACACCGCCTCCAACCGATGACCCAGATGAGGGCGTCGCTGTGCCTGTAACGGTACGTGTCGTCTCTCTGAAAGGCCCCACGTCGATTGGTCTGGTCGACTTCATCGACGCCGCAGGCGGTATCCCCCAAAGCGTCTTGCACCCTGGAGGCGCTACTCCGGGTGGTTCAGGGACGGACGGCACTACCCAGAATGGCGACCAAAGTGGCGCCAGCCAAGGTGACGGAGACGGCTTGGAAGGCGACCCGGATGACACCGAGGATGGCGATCAGACCCCAGAAGACGGCGCCGCTCCCTCAAACACTCCGTTTAACGACTATAAGTTTAATATCGTCGCTACCGTCGATGAAATCCTGCCCGGCTTTATCACTGGAAGATACGATATTGCCCTCTTGCCAGCAAATATCGCCGCTGTGCTGTATCAAAGGACCGAGGGTGGCATCCAGGTGATAGACATCAATACACTTGGCGTCTTGTATGTCGTATCTGCCGACGACTCCATACTCTCTCTTGATGATCTCAGCGGACGTACGGTACTCATGACGGGCAAAGGCACGACCCCGGAATATGTCATGAACGCCTTGCTTGCCTACGCAGAAATCACGGACGTAAAACTGGAGTACCGCTCGGAAGCCACCGAGCTTGCTGCGATGCTGGCTGCAGACCCGAGAAGGATTGCAGTCCTGCCTGAACCATATGTCACCGCGTTGCTTGCGAAAGACCCCCGACTGAGCATCCGCATCTCGCTTACGGAGTCCTGGAACGCACTTGCTATCGATGGTAGCCAGCTTGTAACCGGAGTAACTGTCGTGCGCAAAGCCTTTGCCGAGCAGTACCCCGAGGTGCTTGCCGAATTCATCAGTTTGAGAAGCGCATCTGTGGAAACAGTCGTCGCTGACCCCATACATGCCGGAAAACTTGTTGCAGCGCTGGGAATCATCGGTGACGCAGCTGTTGCCGCTCACGCCATCCCTCAATGCAACCTTGTCTGCATCACCGGAGATGAGATGAGGCTGGCTCTTGACGGGTATCTCAAAGCTTTGTTCGATCAGAATCCCGCCTCTGTTGGAGGCACTCTACCAGATAGCGACTTCTACTATGCTTAAACGCCTCCCTAAACTACTTCGTTTTATCATAGTTGGGCTTGTTTGGCTGCTTATTTGGCATTTAATTAGCCTTATGATAGATAATGTTTTTCTTCTGTGCTCCCCCATCGAGGTTGTAAGAACGCTCATTGCCAGTGTACCAACCTGGGAGTTCTGGTCCGCTATCCTGCTCACCTTCTCCCGAATCCTCATCGGTTTTCTCGTTGCCTTCATACTCGGTATTGTCTTAGGCGCGCTCAGCTGGCGTTATTCTCTCTTTGACGCATTCTTTACCCCCGCTGTGTATGTCATGAAAAGTGTGCCGGTCGTCTGCTTCATCGTCTTGTTGCTTTTCTGGTTCGGAGCACCCTTTGTCAGCTCAATCGTTGTCTTTCTGGCCGTTTTTCCCGCGATATACTCTTCGATTTTAGAAGGGCTACATAACCGTGACGAGAAAACTGCCGAGATGCTCCGTGTACACAATGTATCCTTCTTCCGAACGCTTCTGACGTTGAACTGGCAGTCGGTTCTCCCGTATCTGATAGCCAGCTGCCAAGTTTCAGTTGGCACGAGCTGGAAGTCCGGGGTAGCCGCTGAGTTCATCGCCACCACACTTGGCACCATTGGCGAGCAGATGTACCAGTCAAAGATACTGCTTTCCCCTGCCGACCTCTTTGCCTGGACGATTGTTATCGTCGTCGCTGCCCTGCTGTGCGAGAAGGGCTTTTTGCGCCTCTTGCGTGCAAGCGGCAATTGGCTGTGGAAGGCTGCGTTGCCTAAGCCTGCTTTGCAGAAAGGCACGCATGGCAAAGCTGGCGCACGAAGAGGCGCACACAGCGAAGCAGGTATGCGAGCACGCGGTGAAGGCGCCATGCGGACTGCGAGACACCGCGGACAAGCCGAGTCGATCACTGTAAACCGGCTGGTCAAGACCTTTGGGGACAATCGTGTCATCGATGGATTCTCAGCCATCTTCAAACCCGGGCAGCGCTATGTGCTCAGTGATCCTTCCGGAGCTGGAAAGACGTCCTTGCTTTCCCTTATCGCAGGACTCCTCCCACCTGATTCTGGAAACGTGGTATACAAAGGGCAATTCTCGATGGTGTTCCAGGAGGCGCGGCTTTTTGAAGAGCGCTCCGCAATCGAAAACGTCCAGCTTGTGGCAGGCAGCTATCTTTCCACAAACGAAATAAGGGACCTTCTTTCCGAGCTGTTGCCGCCGGAGTCCCTCGACATACCGGTATCCCAATTATCTGGCGGTATGCGTAGGCGTCTTGAGTTGTGTCGCGCCCTGGCGATGCCTTCGCAGACCCTGCTGCTCGATGAGCCATTCGCAGGCCTTGATGACGCCAGCCGAGAACTGGCGTATACCCTCATCCTTAACAAACTCGATAATCGTATTCTGGTTATAGCGTCCCATGACCAGGAGGACGCCTATGCACTCGATGCACAGACTGTTGATTTCGCAACCTAAGAGATAGATTTTGCAACCTAAGAGATAGTGACTGATGAAATCCTCCTGCATGACAACATCGTCTAACTCGGTAATACCCTCGGCTTCGTCGCAAACTGAACCAGAACCACCAAGCTCAAAAAAGCCGATGAGACGTACCAACAAATGGCTAGCCCTCTGCATTACTTCTTTGGGCTCGCTCGGTGCAACGATCAATGCCAGCAGCATCAATATCGCCAATCCTGTGCTGGCTGCGGAATTCTCCCTGACCATGGAGCAGGTCCAATGGGTGACGACCATCTATCTGATTATGCTCAGCTCCCTGATGCTACTCATGGGGCGTATCGGCGACCGCGTCGGAAGCCATAGGGTCTATTGCACGGGTGCTTGTATCTTTGCCCTCGGAACTTTACTCTGCGGCTTTTCAGGCGGTTTTGTCGCACTTCTCGGAGCCCGCGTCATCCAAGCGCTTGGAGCCTCCATGATCGTTGCAACCAGCATGGGGCTCACCTCAACGATCTTCCCACTGAAACAACGGGGTACCGCCTTGGGGATCAACGTCCTGATGGTCGGTCTTGGTAGTCTTACCGGTCCTTCGCTCGGTGGTTTTATACTCTCAGTTGCTCCTTGGCACATGATCTTTTTTGTCATCGTGCCCTTCGCCTGCCTGTGCGCGCTACTGGCAGCCATCTTCCTGCGCTCCCCTGTTGCTCCCGTGCACAACGCGCCGCCGCTTGACAAACTGGGCGCTGTTATTCTCGCAGCCATCATCTGCGCCCTCATTCTTGGTATGAGCGGAGGCTTTACAGGGAGCCGGTGGTTCTTTCTGGCGCTTCTCGTCCTTATCCCCGCCCTCATCATCGTCGAGCGCAGGCAACCTCAACCGCTCATCGAGATGTCGTTGTTTAAAAACCGACGATTTTCCATGGGCAATATGATTGCCTTTCTCAGTTATAGCGGTAACATCCTGGTCTCTTTCCAGATTCCCTTTTTCCTGGAGCGAGTCTGGGAGCTACCGGTTGCAAGCGCAGGTCTCCTTTTAGCTACATCTGCACTTTTCATGGCGCTCTGCGCCCCACTTGCTGGTATTCTTTCTGACCGAATCGGCGCCCTTCGTCTTATGCCAATTGCACTGGTATTAAATGCGACCGCGTTCTTCCTTGCGTTATTCATGCCTGCAACGCCCATCATCCCTCTCTTTGTCCTTTATCTCGCCATTGCTGGATGCGGAATGGGATTAATGAATACCCCCAATAACAGCGAGATCATGACGGCTGCCGGACGCACGTTTTCCAGCTACGCAAGCGGTTTTGTCGGAACAAACAGAAACCTGGCATTCTGCCTCGGAACCAGCGCCTCTGCCGGTTTGTATGGGATGCTTTATGGTGTGTTTGGAAACACTGCTGCCGCTGACGATGCCTCAATGATGGCATTCAAATGCATACTGGGGCTTGCGCTTGCTTTTATGCTCGCCTCACTCGTCTTGTGCCTTTACCTGCGGCGTCAGCAGCGTACAAGGCCTTCCGAAGAAGAGCCTTCCTAGCATTTTCGCGACTGAAAATAGACCTTTCCTGACTTTATGCCACTTTTTGGCACAAAAGTGCGCTTGTGTACGAGTTGCTGCCATCACATGCTTGAGCAAAACCACTATTTTGCAAACTTTGCCCTATCTATGCAGATTAATGCATATGTATGCAAATCTTGGATTTTGCAACCGATTCTACCCGATTCTACCGGGCAAAACTCGTGCACAACCGCATTTTTGTGCCAAAAAGTAGACTGATTCGTGGTTTCGGTATTGCGACCAACTTTTCGGAGCTCTAGGCGACAATATATCGCTGCAACTGGCTTATAACCTCGTCAAAGTCGATAGGCTTGCCGACATGGCTGTTCATGCCGGCTTCCAGGCATTTCTCGACATCCTCCCTGAACACATTCGCTGTCATGGCAACAATCGGGATCGTTGCTGCCCGCGGTATGTCAAGAGCACGGATATCGCGCGTTGCCTCGTATCCATCGAGTTCCGGCATTTGCAGGTCCATGAATATCATCTCGTATTTGTCAGGCACCTCACGAAACATCTTGACAGCCTCGACGCCGTTAACCGCGCAGTCTATCTCTATCCCCGTCGGCTCGAGAAGCGCTAAAACGATCTCGCTGTTGATTTCCATGTCCTCGGCAAGCAG
>WQXX01000032.1 GCA_009781535.1 Coriobacteriia bacterium
CCTTACCTTCCGTGCGGGTGAGAAGTTCGATGAGGTGCGCCTCGAGACCAAGGAGATGCAGTTTCTGTACCGTGACGGCGACGAGTTCAACTTCATGGACACCGAGGACTACAGCCAGATAGCGCTTTCCGTGGGTACGGTCGGCGACGCTGCCTCGTGGCTCAAGGAAAACGACGTCGCATCTCTGCAGTATGCTGGCGAGGAGCTTGTAGCCGTCGAGCCTCCGATGTTTGTAGAGCTTGAGGTAACCGAGACAGAGCCGGGCTTTAAAGGCGACACAGTCCAGGGTGGTTCCAAACCTGCCACACTGGAGACAGGTGCGATCGTGCAGGTGCCGATGTTTGTCAATATCGGCGATGTGCTCAAGATCGACACCCGTGACGGGCGTTACATCACACGGATGTAAACCTGCCTGTAGGCCCTCCCGCAAGCCTTGCCGTCAGCCTTCTTGTGGGCCTCTTTGCAAGTCTTCGAGTCAAAAAGCAGGACAATCAGGTAGATTCAGGTTGTACTACGGTGCCCTTCGCCGCTATTTCGGATATACTTATTCATTTACGCCAAGAAAAATATCTTGTAAACGAGTGGACCGTCAGGAAACGTTTGAGCCAGGGAGGTGCAGATGAGAACCCTTCATATCATGGATACGACTATCCGCGATGCGCATCAGTCATTGTGGGCAACCCGTATGAGTATTGGTGACATGCTGCCGATACTGTCCAAGATGGATGATGTGGGGTACTGGGCGATTGAATCATGGGGTGGAGCGACATTCGATACATGCCTCAGATTCCTGGATGAGAACCCATGGGAGCGCCTGCGCGCCATCAAGAAGCACTGCCCCAACACACCTTTGTCCATGCTCGTTCGTGGGCAGAACCTTGTAGGCTATCACCATTATTCCAAAGAGATCGTCGACCGTTTCATCAAAGCGTCGCACCGAGACGGCATCGATGTCTTCCGGGTTTTCGATGCGCTCAATGACATCCGCAATGTCATAGACTGCGCTGTTGCTATCAAGGATGCAGGTGCACATTTTGAAGGGGCGATCTCGTATACGATGAGCCCAGTGCATACCCTTGACAGCTACATCGACTACGCGCTCAAGCTAAAAGAGCTTGGGGCGGATTCGATCTGCATCAAGGACATGGCTGGCATGCTTACACCGTATCGTACCGAGCGCTTGGTTAAGGCTCTGCGCGAGCAGGTCGCCTTGCCCATCCACGTACATTGCCACTATGTAGGAGGCATGGCGCCGGCGAACTATATCAAAGCCGCCGAAGCAGGCGCTGCCATCGTCGATACGGCAAGCGCACCGCTGGCCTTTGGCAACTCACAGCCAGCCGTTGAGATGATCGTCGCCGCTTTGAAAGAAAGCGGTTATGACACGGGGCTTGACCTCGATCTTCTTTTTGAGATCAGCGACTACTGGGAGGGCGTGCGCCAGCGTGGCAACTACAAACGCGGCGTCTCATCGCTCATCCACATGCAGGTCTACAGCCATCAGGTTCCCGGCGGCATGATGAGTAACCTGGTCAGTCAACTTGAGGTACAAAAGGCCTCCGACCGTCTTAAAGACGTCATGGACGAGATTCCGCGGGTCCGTGCCGAGGTCGGGTATCCGCCGCTTGTAACCCCCATGAGCCAGATCGTCGGTACGCAGGCGGTCTTTAACGTGCTCACCGGCAAGCGGTGGAGCGTCATCCCCACCGAGATGAAGGATTATGTCGCCGGATACTACGGCAAGGCGCCTGGACGCATGGACAAAGAGGTTGTCAAGAAGGTCTTAGGCAACATCAAACCGCTTGACGAGGATACGCCTCCCGGCTCGCTGGTCACCACCACATTTGCCGAGGTTGCCGCTGAGGCGGGCGAGCTTGCCCAGAGCGAAGAGGACGTGCTCATGTGGGCATTATTCCCTAATGAGGCGCGCACCTATCTTTCAAAACATCGCACGTCCGAACGGACGCCCTTTTTACTTGAAGAAGAATCCATAGCCACAAAGGAGGAACTGATCGTGGACATGAACCAGATACGCGAGCTGATCCGTGTTGTTGGAGACAGCAACATTGGAGAGATAACCGTCGAAGAAGCCGGATCGAAGATCACTGTTCGTAATGCGGGGCTATCAGCCCTCAGCTCGCTTGCGTTGGATCAAACGGCTCAGGCGGGGCAGGCAACTCAGTCAGCAGCGCCTACCGCGACGGTCGCAACTGCTGACGCTGTTGTAAAAGCCGCGCCCGCAGGCGATGGGCAGCAGCGCCCCTTGCATTGGATTGCGGTACGCGCCCCCTTTGTCGGGACCTTCTATACCTCGCCCTCTCCCGATAAACCAGTTTTTGTGCAGGTGGGAGATGAGGTTGTTGCCGGGCAGGCGCTGTGTATCGTCGAAGCGATGAAGCTTTTTAATGAGATCTCCGCCGAGCAGATGGGCGTGGTACGAGAGATATGCGTCGAGAATGGCAAGCCAGTGGAATACGGAACCGTCCTGTTTTATCTTGAGCCCGTCGTCGATGCGCCGATAGCAACTGCAGTGACGCCGGAATAGTAAACACATCAGGCTGTATTGATGTCCGATATGACACTGATAGCCTTATCAAGGCGAATCAAAAACGCAAGGTGGTGAAGATGTTTGATAAGATACTGATAGCCAATCGTGGTGAGATCGCCGTACGCATCATCCGTGCTGCACGCGAGCTCGGGGTCAAAACCGTTGCTGTGTATTCCGAGGCGGACCGCGACACGCTCGCGGTTGGCCTCGCCGATGAATCGGTCTGCATCGGCCCGCCTCCTTCAGCCAAGTCCTACCTCAACTTTGTAGCAGTCATCAGCGCCGCCTTGTCAAGAGGAGCCGAAGCCATCCATCCCGGATACGGCTTTTTAGCTGAGCGCGCTGACTTCGTGCGTGCGGTCAAGAACAACGGCCTTGTTTGGATTGGGCCGAGTGCGGAAGCCATCGAGCTTATGGGTGATAAAAGCACGGCGCGCGATACGATGAAGCGTATCGGGGTGCCGACGGTACCGGGCTCAGACGGCCCTGTCGAGACGGTGGCAGAAGCCGCCCGCTTTGCAGAAATCGTTGGTTATCCGGTGCTTATCAAAGCCAGCGCGGGCGGCGGCGGCAAAGGCATGCGTACCGTTGCAGATGAAAGCGAGCTTGAGTCAGCGTTCACAAATGCCAAAGCCGAGGCAGGCGCCGCCTTTGGCAACGACGAGGTCTACCTGGAAAAATTCATCACCCAGCCGCGTCACATCGAGATCCAGGTGCTGGCTGATTCCCACGGCAACGCCATCCATCTGTGCGAGCGCGACTGCTCCATCCAACGCCGTCACCAAAAATTGCTCGAAGAAGCTCCTTCTCCCGCTTTGACGCCAGAGCTTCGGGCGCGAATGGGGGAGGCAGCTCTTTTAGCCGTGCGCGAGACCGGATACATGAATGCGGGAACAGTTGAATTCCTGCTCGACAAGGACAAGAACTTCTATTTCATGGAGATGAACACGCGTGTCCAGGTAGAGCATCCGGTGACCGAGCTGATCACGAGCACTGACATCATCAAAGAGCAGCTGCGGATTGCCGCTGGCGAGCCGATCAGCTTCATGGCGCGTACGCCATTTTCGCCGCATGGTCATGCGATCGAGTTCCGCATCAACGCCGAGGATCCTGCCAACAACTTCTGGCCTTCGCCGGGCAAGGTCACGCGCATGGTGCTGCCCGGTGGCCCGGGCGTACGCATCGACTCACACGTGGTGGAAGGATATACCGTGCCTCCCACCTATGATTCGCTAATCATGAAGCTTGTGGTGTGGGGCACAACGCGTGAAGAGGCGATCGCACGTGGCAAGCGGGCGCTTGACGAGCTTATTATCGAGGGCATCAAGACCACCGCGCCTTTCCATCGTGCGCTGCTTGAGATCCCCGCCTTTGTTGCGGGGGATGTACAGACCGATTTCATCGAGAAACATGTGAAGTGAGGAATCTATGGAGACTATTCCGAGTTCTCGGAGCCTGACAATCGCTCCCGGCGTCATCGAGACTATCGTGGCGCTTTCCATAGCCCAAGTCGATGGGGTGGCAACCGTCGGCACAAAGCCGCCGCCAGGTGGCATCATCTCCTCGCGAGGCAGGAGACATGTGACGCCGGGAATCCTCATTTATGAAGAGGATGACCAGGTCGTCGTCGACGCCCATATCCAGGTATTCTACGGATATCGCCTCCCTGACATTGCCGCCGCCGTCCGTTCTGCCGTCTCTGATGCCTTGGAAGGCCAGGCTAACATCCAAGTTGCGGCTGTGAACGTAACCATCGACGCCATCCAATTCTCAGGATAACGCCTACACCTTATGAGTCGTCAGGGAGCACACCAGACACGTAAGGCTGCTCGTCGCAAGGTGATGCAGATCCTTTACCAGGCAGGCATTACCGGTCAGTCTGTCGATGAAATACTGTCCGAGGATAGGTACATCGATGAGATTGGCGTTCCTTGTGACTTCACGAGAATGCTGCTGAGAGGTACAGTCGAGCACCTCGCCAGAATCGACGCATTGATTGCCCAGACCTCTGAAAACTGGTCGATCGAGCGTATGCCGCTCGTTGACCTGAGCGTTCTGCGCATGGCGGTCTATGAGATGTGTTACGCTGATGATATCCCGCACAGTGTCTCAATTAACGAAGCTGTTGAGTTGGCAAAGCAGTACGGAGGCGAGGATGAGTCATCGCGTTTTGTCAACGGAGTGCTCGGCAAGATTGCTGTGGTAATAGAGCAGCAAGAGCTTGAGTAAGTAAAGTCGCCAGAACAGGGAAAATCGGCGCTTATAGTTGGAGCGAAAGCAGTAGGAAGCAAGAAACCAGCTGTAATACAGGGAGCTGGAACAACAGGAGTGAGATATGGAAGACCAGAGCAGCTATACACATTTGCGCAAGGAGCTTGAGGACATCGTCTTGCAGGTGCGTTCCAAGGACGTCCCTTTGGAGAAGTGCCTCGATTTGTTTGACGAGGCATTACGGATAGGCGGGCAGTGTGCAGAGGCGATAGACCGCACGGATTTCTCCATAGAGGAATTCGGGGAGGACATATCAGAGGCAGAGGCTATCGGGATTGACTCGCTTAAGGCCGACGAACTTCAAGCATAATCGATGGAACAAATGGTAGATAGTATTTTGCAACACATTGAACGCCCTGACGATCTGCGGACACTGACCGACAGGGAGCTGGTTGCTCTTTCAACAGAAATACGTGCCCGGCTTGTAGAAGTCACCTCGAAAAGGGGCGGTCATCTCGCCTCCTCACTCGGTGCGGTCGAGATCATCCTCGCGCTGCATCGAATCTATGACTTTTCTGTTGATCGGCTGGTCTTTGACGTCGGTCATCAGGCGTATGCTCACAAACTGATAACGGGACGCAACGGGTGCTTTGACACCTTGCGGACGTTTGAGGGGATCTGCGGATTTCCGCGACGCGATGAGAGCCGCTATGACGCCCACGAGTCCGGACATGCGGCAGACTCGCTTTCTATAGCCTGTGGTTTGGCAACAGCCCGCGACCTGAATGGTACCGATGAGGAGATCGTGGTACTCATCGGCGATGCAGCGCTTTCGGGCGGTATGGCGTTTGAAGCCCTTAACCAGATCGGGCATGACCAACGCAACATCACCATCATCCTTAATGACAATGAGATGAGCATCTCGCATAATGTGGGCGCTCTCTCGTTGTATCTGGGCAAGGCGCGGATGAGCAAATCGTATACGGCGACGCGCGATGCGGTTGAGGAGACACTCAGTCGCGCTGGCACAGTTGGACGCTCGTTGGTACGCGCTGGAGAGCTCGCAAAGAGCTCATTTAAGAAGTTCTTTATCCCTGGCATGTTCTTTGAGGACATGGGGATCAAGTATTTTGGCCCAATCGATGGGCATTCACATCAGATCCTTAACGATGTTTTGGAAAAAGTCCAGAATGTACCCGGACCGGTGCTCATCCATGCAGTAACAAGAAAAGGCCAAGGGTATGCGCCTGCCGAAGAGCAACCTGAACTTTTCCATGGGGTGAGCCCTTTTGACCCTCAGACAGGCAAGGTCTTAGAAAGGCCGAACAACGGCAAGAGTTACACCTCGATATTCGCAAACGCCTTGGTTACTGAAGCAGAGGCGAACCCGGAGATCGTCGCGATAACCGCTGCTATGGAGGATGGTACCGGGCTGGCAGCCTTCAAAGACCGTTTCGAGGATCGCTTCTTTGACGTAGGAATAGCCGAGGAGCACGCCGTAACGCTTGCAGCCGGCCTTGCGATTGGCGGTAAACTGCCAGTTGTCGCCATCTATTCGACCTTCCTGCAACGGGCGTTTGACCAGATTGTCGTCAATGTTGCACTGCAGAAGCAGCATGTAGTCTTTTGTATCGATCGAGGAGGCTTGGTTGGTGAGGACGGCCCTACCCACCATGGAGCTTTTGACTTGGCGTATCTGCGCGCCATCCCTCATATGCGCATCATCGTGCCGACCTGCGAGAGCGATTTTCGAGATGCCTTGCATACCGCTCTGAGCTTGACTGACGGGCCGGTTGCCCTGCGCTACCCCCGCGCTACCGCTCGTCCGCGTGCGGATTGCGGGGAGTGGGACGAGGCGCAGACCCTGCCATACGGAAAGGCGCGGCTGCTTCGCGAGGGGGGCGACGTTGCACTGCTGGCGGTAGGGCGCTTTGTTAATACCGCGCTTGAGGTCGCAGACTTGCTGAGCGAGCAGGGTATAAAGGCTCGGGTCTATAACATGCTTTGGGTTAAGCCGGTCGACGTCGAGGCAGTGGTCGGCTCATGTGATACACGGCTTATTGTTACACTCGAAGACGGGTCTGCCATCGGCGGCTTTGGGACGGCAGTGCTTGAGTCGCTGGCGCCCATGTCCCATCCTCCTGTGCTTACTCTCGGTCTACCCGACGAGTTCATCCCCCACGGAGCAGTCGAACAGCTATTCAAGAGTATCGGCCTTACGGCCCCGCAGATTGCGGAGAAGATCCTCACTTCGTTGCGCTAATCCTGTCTTTCTGGCTACTTTCCTCCGCTCTATCAGAGGGTCTTGCCAGCTTTTACCTGGGTTATTGGCACAAACTTGCGTTTGTGTATAACGATACAGACAAATGCTGGGACGTGTTTTTTAGAAAACAGCATACATAGCAAAAACTATGCAACAATATGCATCATTATGCAATTACTAAGACTGACTCTCACCGAATAGGCCAAGATTTAGGTTCCAAGAATACACAATCGTAAAATTGTGCCAAAAACTCACCGCAAACATGGAAACGCCTTCCTTGAACATGAAATGGTGAAGGAAAAGAGCATTCAAAGGCATCCAAAGGTACTCTGAGAGCATACGGACAGGACAAATGACTGAGTTTGGAGGAGGAAATCGGATTCTGCTTTTGCAAACCGGCAGCACATGCGCTACAGTTTGCTTATGACTGGCAGAGGCGGGATACGAAATACGATGCGGCTCGACGAGCTGTTGGTGAAGCGCGGGTTCTTCAATTCCCGTGCTGAGGCGCAGCGTGCTGTTATGGCCGGGCTGGTGCGCAGTGACGATGAGACACTGCTTTCTCAGCCGGGTTTGCGTATTGAGCCGGAAGCCTCGCTTGAGGTTCATCCCACCAAGCGCTTTGCCTCGCGGGGAGGCGAGAAGCTCGAAAAGGCGCTTACGGTGTTCAATCTTGACGTCACAGGTATGCGTTGCATCGATATCGGAGCAGCAACAGGCGGTTTTACAGATTGCCTTCTCAAGTATGGCGCTGCAGAAGTCTGTGCGGTTGATGTGGGATATGGGCAGTTTGCGTGGGAGTTGCGTACGGATGGACGGGTGCGCCTGTTTGAGCGAACCAATATCAGCACAGCCGATCCCGTTGTGCTTGGCGCGCCGTTCGACCTCGTTGCCATTGATGTGAGTTTTACACGGGTCGGGCGTCTGGTCAAGGTCATTGAGGCATTGATGGTGGAAGACGGTCAATGTCTCATTTTGGTAAAACCTCAGTTCGAGCTTCCTAAAACACTGGTAAAAAACGGAGTCATCACTGAGCAAGAATTACATACTCAAGCTATCAAGTCTGTGATAGAAAATCTTAATCGATCCCATCTTTCGCCGCGCTCGCTCACCTATTCCCCCGTAAAAGGGCCAAAAGGCAACATCGAGTTCCTGTTATGGGCACAAAAGGGCGGCGTTCCTGATACCATTCACGTTGAAGAGATTGTTAAGGATGCACACACGCAGTTGGGAAGCTGAGGTTGTCATGAAGTTCCTGCTTGTTGCAAGCCATCCGAATGAAAGCGCCCTTGAGGCCTTGTATACTGCCAAGTCGTGGCTTGAGGAGCACCAGGTCATCACTGAGGTTGTCCTCAGTGATGACCTGGTGCTGAGCCATCCCGTCTATGATGACGTGGTCTCGCGCGTTCCGGGCTTCGACCTCGTCTGCGCCTTTGGCGGCGACGGCACTTTGCTGCGGGCTGCCCGTGTGGTTGCTGGCACAGAGATCCCCCTTCTCGGGTTTAACTATGGCAATGTAGGATTCTTGGCAGGCGCGACTCCTGAGGTGCTCATCGAAGCCCTGGAGGCTTTCCTTGCAGGAGACGTTGTTTTTGAGCAGCGGGTCATGATTGAAGCGACAAGCCTGTACGCGGATGGCTCCCAGTCTGTCTGTTATGCCCTAAACGAAGTTTTCATCGGCCGAAGCGATCTCGGGCGCAGCATCCGTATGGACTTGAGCATCAACGACGACCATCTCTTTGAATTGCGTGGAGATGGCGCCATCGTTGCAACTGCCACTGGTTCTACTGCGTACGCACTTGCTGCTGGCGGCCCACTTTTAACTCCAGGGCATCGGGGATTATGCGTTGTTCCCGTATGCTCCCACCCTTATGTGACGCCTGCGATTGTGACTGCCCCAAACGATATCGTCGAGTTGAAGATTCATCCTCAACCAGATCAGAGCGTCTTGATCCATGTCGATGGTCAAATCGTTCCCCCCACTGACGTGAGTCTGTGTTCGTTGCAGGTTTCGAGAGCGCCAGTCGATCTAACGCTTGTGCGCTACAACACCCCCGATTTCTACGCGCGTTTAGCGGCGCTGTTTGATGGGGTGCACCATGCTCGATAGTTTTTCGCTGCGTTGCTTGCAAGCTGTCCGTTTGCAGCATGATCCTGCTGGAGTAGACTATGCTCGATGAGTTGAGGGTTCGGGATATTGCCCTGATCGAAGAGGCCGTGCTCGAATTTGGCCCAGGCTTCAGCGTTCTTACAGGCGAGACAGGCGCCGGCAAGACCGCCCTGCTAAACGCCTTGAAGCTTCTTGTTGGAGAACGCGCTGACGCTACCTTTGTGCGCGACGGGGCATCTGAACTGCGTGTTGAAGCGGTGTTCAGCGTTGGTGGCGATGGCAGTCGCGATGGCAGTCGCGATGGTAGTCGCGATGGCAACAGCCACAGCCCAAGCGAAAGAGATGCCGGCAAGATCGAATATCTTGCCACGCGGCGCGTGAGCGCCGATGGACGTTCGCGCTGCACGCTGGACGATGAGTTGGTAACGGTCAAGGCACTCAGTGAGCATCTGGGGCCTTTGGTCGATCTGTGCGGCCAGCACGAACATCAATCCCTTCTTCGTGTGGATGAGCACCGTGCGGCGCTCGATGCCTTTGGCGGTACCGCTGTTCGAGAACCTCGCGAGGTCTACCAGCTGGCTTTGCAGGAGTACCGCGCCGCACGTGCCGAACTTAACCGTCTTGATGAGGCAGCCCGTACGTCGGCATACGAGCTTGAGCAAGCGACATTCGTGCTTCGGGAGATCCGAGCGGCAGCTCCGATACAAGGAGAATACGAGGGTTTGGAGGCCCAACTGCCACGTCTGCGCAACGGAGAAGGGCTTGCTCAGGCTTCAGATGGCGCCTATCAGGCGCTGCGTGCAGAGAATGGCGCGCTTGATTCACTTGCGCATGCACAGCGGGAATTGGCGCGTCTGCGTGGTATCGACCCAGCGCTTGAGGCGCTTGGCGTGCAGCTCGACGAGGTGGCTGTGCTTGCCGATGAGCTATCTACTCAGTTGCGCCTCTATCGTGATGGCATAGAGTTTGACGCTGAAGCGCTTGAGCGTGCTCTTGATCGCTTGGGGCGTTTAGAAGGGTTGCGTAAACGATTCGGGCCGCGTATGGAAGACGTCTTTGTTGCCTGGGACAAGGCAGAGCGTCTTCTGAGTGCAACAGAGGACATCGACGAGTTGCGCCGCGTTGCCGCGCAACATCTGGCACGGGCAAAGGAATCTCTGGAAGGCGCGGCAACGCGGCTTGCTGAGGCTCGCAGATC
>WQXX01000033.1 GCA_009781535.1 Coriobacteriia bacterium
ACCTGACATTCAGACCTGCCAGAACTAACGTCGTCGTCACTCATTGCACCGTTCTCGACATCGAAGACCTCGTAGATGGCAATGTACTTTCCGCAAACAAGACCTCGGTATGGTGTACTGAAGCCATATTTTCCGCCGATTGAAAACTCGATGCGTGGATTAGCGGCAAGCGCATGGATATTGACAACAATCTCTTTGATGATCTCTTGGACTCGCTGATGAGAAACGCCCCCACTGATGAGATAATCCCTGAAGCGTATCAGGTCACGTTGCGCAGCAGCAAGATAGCGAATGTGGTAATGAGCCTGCTCGAGCATCAGACTCCGATTCCCAGACTCGCAAGCAGCTCGTCTTCCGAATATGACTTGCCACCAAGACGCATCTCCTCATCAACGTCGCGCATCTCAGACAAAAAACGAAGCATTGCCTTTGTATACTTCCACTCCTCGATATCTACAACGGCGTACTTCGAGGTACCATTCTTGGTAAGAATGACTTCCTGACCCTCATCGACCTTTGAGAGCACCTTTGGGTAATTCGTGAGCATGGATATGGGAACTGTGTAAGGCATGGGAAAACCTCCTTCGTTTCTTTATTTCGATTGTAGCGGGTGTGTTTTGATTAATCAATCATTTTTCGAAGAATTCTTCTAATTACTCGTATTGTCGAACATTTGTTTGATTCATTGTCTGGGGTGTGCTACTGTATGTACTGCTTGTGTTGAGACATCGAATGCTCGCAGACACCTTGGTTTATATAAAACGATAATAATTATTAAATATTTTTAATAATTATTGTTTTGTCGTAGCGCATGGCATATAATACGCAGAGAAAAGCTGAGGAAAAGGAGGAACAAATGCAATATACCTATGAGTTCGAAGTGTTTAAAGCCAACGGTTGGTTCATTGCACGTCCGTTCGATATGGATGGCGCAACCCAAGGAAAAGACATTAAAGAGATCTCGCTCATGGCAGCTGAGTGGTTGCGTACGGATATAGAACACAGATTGATGCATGATTATGTTATCCCGGAAGCAACCTATGGGAATCAGCCAAAAGAGTGCGGGGTAATCATGATTGTTTCCATTGAAGCTGGAAAGGAGACGATTCAAAGTGTCTCAGCTTCTGAAGCAGCACGGATGCTCGGAGTTACTCCTGCACGAGTAACCCATTTGATCCGCGACGGACAACTTGAAGCATTCAGGGATGGGAACAGAACGTGGGTGTTTCTTGCAAGTGTTATGGCACGGATCAACAAGCCTGTGCGCGTGGGAAGACCAAGAAAACAAAAAGTAGACTGATTAGAGGTTTAGCCTGCATATTGGTTTTCGAAGAATTCTTCGAATAGTTTCTTATTCGTTACTGGTAGCTGTGGGGGCATCGTCAAAGGGACGGTAGGTTGGCAATACCGTGGCAAGGCAGCCCTTGATATCGCCATCGGGCTGCGTGAGGCAGTCGCGCAGCTGTTCGAGTTTGAGAAGCACTTCGTCTTGGGAGACCGGCTCCCCTGTCGAGATCATGATGTCGGATACCTCGGTGGGAATGGTCGTCTCGGTTTCCATCAGTAATTCCTCATACAGCTTCTCGCCTTCGCGCAAACCTACGTATTTGATTGCGATATCCACGTCGGGCTCAAGGCCGCTGAGGCGGATGAGGTTGCGGGCGAGGTCATCGATCTTGACCGGCTCGCCCATGTTGAGGATGAAGATCTCGCCGCCATGCGCCATGCCGCCTGCGGTTACCACAAGCCGGGCGCTTTCTGGGATGGTCATGAAGTAGCGCGTTATGTCTGGATGGGTGATGGTTACCGGGCCGCCTTCTGCAATCTGGCGCTTAAAGCACGGGATGACGCTGCCGTGGGAGCCTAATACGTTGCCAAAACGCACCGCCGTGAAACAGGTTGTGGAGCGTGTGGCGTAGTATTGGATGATCATTTCGCCGAGACGTTTGGTAGCGCCCATAACGCTTGAGGGGTTGACCGCCTTATCCGTGGAGATGAAGATGAAGTTCTTGACTCCGTGCTCGTCGGCGGCGCGCGCCACATTTAAGGTCCCAAAGACATTGTTGATAACCGCCTCGCGCGGGTTGCTTTCCATCAGCGGCACGTGCTTGTGCGCGGCTGCATGGAAGACCACATCGGGGTGGTACTTCTCGAACAGCATGTCAAGCCGGCTTGCCTCGCGTATCGAGCCGATCTCGACGATGATGTCGACGTCGTCGTACTTGGAGACGAGCTCTTGTTCCAGCTCGTAGGAGGTGTTCTCATAGATGTCAAAGATGATGATCTGGCGTGGCGCGACCGTGCATACCTGGCGTGCGAGCTCAGAGCCGATGGAGCCGCCGCCGCCGGTGATGAGCACTGTTTTACCTGCAAGATACCCGCTCACCATGCGTGTGTTCAAGACGACCTCCTCGCGCGCGAGCAAATCGACAAGGTCGACTTCGCGCAGGTGCACGTCGTCGAGTTCGTCCATACGCATGTCGCGGACGTCGGGTAAGGTGAGCAGGCGGCAGTTGGTCTGTATGCAGATGTCGTAGATGCGTTTGCGTTCACTGGCAGTTGCGCTCGGAATTGCCACGACGATCTGTGTAATGTCATATCGTTTTACCAGGTCAAGTATCTGACCGGTGGTACCCATCACCTCGATGTTATGAATACGCTGATGTATCTTCTGCACGTCATCATCGATTGCGATGACCGGCAGCCCTTGCATGGCGTAATCTCCAGAGGTCATGCGCTTGATGGTGAGCGAGCCTGTCTCGCCTGCACCAACGATCATCGTGCGCGGACGCGCTGTGATGGGAGGCCGACGTTGTATGACGCGCTTGCCGTGATAGAAGTACCTGAACGCAAAGCGCATGCCGCCGGCAAAGAACAGGAACAATACCCAAGCGACGAAATAGACTCTGATGGGCAGCCGCTCGCCAGCGACAAACTGGATGAGCGCGCCTAAAAAGACCGCGAAGATGGTGGCGATAACCAGCCTGCCCATCTCGCGTATCGAGGCATATTCCCACAGGTTGTTGTAGAGATGGAAGACGAAGAACATCGCCACATTGATGACCGCCATGATGCCGAAGATGAATATGGCGTCGGTGGAGACAAGGATGTCTTCCGCCTGTCGGGTGCCAAAGCTGGCAAGTATCAACGCGAGATACGTTGCCAGGATGTCCCAGACGACGAGGAATATGATGCGCGCAGTAATCTTGATGTTCATATGACTATTGTACTACGAGTGTTTTAGATTTTGTGGATGAACAAGCCGCTACGTGGTTTGGGTTCAAACCAGGTGGATTTGGGCGGCATGAGCTTGCCTTTGTCGGCAACTGAGAAGAGCTCACCCAGCGAACACGGGTAGAGTGCAAAAGCGACTCCCTGGCTCGCATCTGCTCGCCTTTCCAGCTCCTTAAGCCCACGCGCGCCGCCGACAAAAGCTATTCGGCTGCTGCGTCGTGGATCGTCGATGTTGAGCATGGGGGCGAGCAGATGGTCCTGTAGCACCGAGACGTCAAGACCGGCAACCGGGTCATCTGAGCGCAGGCACTCAGGAATCGTCAGGCGATACCATGTGCCTTGAGTATACATGCCTATGGCACCACGCTGCTCCGGACGGTACGGCTCTTGTCCGATTGGCAGATCGGATAGCTCGAATATCGCACCCACGCGCCTAAGGAATTCCTCGGGTGTATAGCCATTAAGGTCGGTGACCACCCGGTTGTAATCAAGTATGGTCAGTTGGTCGGCAGGAAATAAAACCGCAAGGAAGTGCGCAGAAGGGTCGTCGAAATTTGAAGCTGGGTCGTCAGGATAGGGAGTCGCATTGTCGCCAGGGCGGGGAGTCGCATTGTCGTCAGGACAGGGAGTCGCATTGTCGCCAGGGCGGGGAGTCGCATTGTCGTCAGGACAGGGAGTCGTATTGTCGCCAGGACAGTGAGTCGTATTGTCGCCAAGGCAGCGAGTCGTATTGTCGCCAGGGCGGGGAGATGAGCCGCCGCCGCGCTGATCTGCTGAAGGTTTTTGGGCTTCGTGCCGCCGATCCCCGATCAGCGCGGCGGCGGCGGCCCGATGATGCCCGTCTGCGATATACAACGCGTCAATCTCAGAAAACGCCTGTTGGAGCATAGCGGCAGTCGCCTCGTCGTCGATACGCCAGATACTGTGTTGCACCCCGTCGGGCGCTACGAAATCATATAGCGGTGTGGCGACTGCCGCGCCAACAACTGCTCCCCCACCAACGGCAGCTGCGACCGCTGCATCGATAGCCTTATGGGGTCGATACGCAATAAGCACCGGCCCGGTATGTGCCTCAAGCGCCGCGATGTGCTCAACACGATCCTTGCGTTTGCGCGTGCGCGTGTTCTCATGACATTTGATGACATCGTGATGGTAGTCCTCAACCGACACACAGGCGACGACGCCCGTCTGCTCATGCTGGCCTCTTCGCAAGCGATACAGATAGTAGTGAGGCTTGCCGTCAGATTCAGAAATAAGCACACTATTGCGCTCGTCTGCCTCCAACAATTCCCGCGCGTATGCATATACGCGCGGGTCATACTCGTCATGTTCCGCCGGAAAAAGCGCTGCAGTGCTATCGATTCGCAGGAACGACAAGGGATGCGCTGCGATCTCTGCTGCTGCCTCATCACGGCTGAAAACATCATAAGGCAATGCCGCATACTCAGCGGCAAGCTCGGATGCTGGACGGAGACTTATAAACGGGATGACGCTTGCCATACAAACTCCTCAAGACACATTCTGGGCAAACTTGCGAACATGCAAACAAACATTCTGAGTATCAACCTTAGATGTCAACACGGTATCATTTCTGCGTAAAACGACAATGGAACGCCGGTCATGGTATCATAATAAACCACCATAAAAATGCATCAAGAGGTTATAGAACACATAATGATTCAAAAGACACAGCGCCACTTTGTAAGGATTACTCCCACCGTACTAATGAGCATCGCGCTTGCGTGCATCATGATGGTTTTCTCCGCGTTCGCGCCACTCGGCGGTGGAGCAGGAAACGGAAGGTCGGGCTTTGCAACCGCGGCATATGCGGCGACATCTGATGAGAAAATTGCGGAAGTTAATGCATTATTGCTGATTCTTGATGAACTCCAAACCGAACTGAATCTTATCAATACCGAGTATGAGCTCGCTGTCGCAGTGCGCACCGACGCCGAGCAGCGTATGAATGATGCTTTGATGCGCGAGGTGTTTGCTACAGAGCGTATCAGCGAGCTTCAAGAACAGCTTGGGTCACTGGCGGCACAGATGTATCGTAACGGTCCGGTTTCTTTCCTCGAGGTGTTCTTTGGAGCGCAGTCGTTTTCGGACTTTGTTGCTGCTCTTGAAATGAACAATCGCATCAATGCCCACAGGGCTGACCTTATTGCCGAGTGCAAAATCATGCGCGCCGAAGCCGAGACTGCACGTATCGTATACGCAGCCCAGCAAAAGATCGCTGCCGAAAAGGAAGCAGAGATCAAGATCATCGTTGACCAGAGACAGATAGTCGTTGATTCAATGATAGAAAGCATTAGCATCCTGCAACAAGAGGCTGCCGAGCTTTTGATCCAAGAGCAACTTGAGGCTGCGGCAGCCGAAGCACGTCGAATTGCAGAAGAGCGCAGGCAGCAGGGCTTTGACGGCCCAGTCGACCCTTATTACGCGACAAGGGTGCCCAAGCTGGTGTTCCCTTTCCCCAACTACGTCTATGTTTCAAGCTCTTTTGGTTGGCGTTATGGCGAGTTCCATAATGGAATCGACCTTGCCGGACCCGCTGGTTCCAATATCCTTGCCGCTGCCGGCGGAACCGTAATCGCCGCAGGGTGGCATTGGTCGATGGGCAACTATATTAAAATCGCTCACGGTGGCGGCGTGCAGACTATCTATATGCATTGTCAGGCGCTCTATGTCTACGCAGGAAGCTCCGTGTACGCGGGCCAAGTCATCGGGGCGGTGGGGTCGACCGGCAACTCATCGGGCGCTCATCTGCATTTCCAACTTGAAGTGGATGGGCTGGCCATCAACCCGATAGGTTTCCTCTAGAAAAGCACTGATTAAAGCCTAAAGCCCTGTAAACCTCGCTCACGTATTCTTATACGCTTCACTCGATTCTTAGGTCTTATGCAACTCGCTCACAGGTTCCTTTGTAACAAACTCAATACATCAATATATCAGCATGGTATCAGTTTCTTAAAACGTCTATGAAACACAAGATGTTGATAGAATAATATTCATTTACGATAGGACAACAAGAGATATTGGTGCAAACAATGACTAAACATACCAGGCACCGCTTCATAAAGATTATCCCAACAACACTCATGAGCATCATGCTCGCATGCATTATGACGCTTGCCTCTGCGTTTGCGCCCTTTGGCAACGGCGGAGCAGGAAGCGACAAACCGCACTTCATCACTTCTGCCTACGCTGCGACTTCTGCCGAAAAGCAGGCGGAGGCCGACGCTGCATGGGCTCTTCTCGACGAATACCAAACAGAGCTGAATCAGATTAATTCCGATTACGAACATGCCGTCGTAATCCGCACCGAAGCCGAGCGTCGTATGATTGAAGCCCAAGCGCGCGAAGATGAAGCCAGGGAACGCATCGGCGAGCTTCAGGATCAGCTTGGCGTACTTGCTGCACAAATGTATCGCAACGGCCCTATTTCGTATATTGAGGTCTTTTTTGGAGCGAAATCATTCGCTGACTTTGTGTCCGTCATTGACATGAACAATCGGATAAATGCTCGTAAAGCGGAGCTTATCGCTGAGAGCAAGGTCATGCACACCGAAGCCGAGACCGCTCGAATTGAGTATACAAACCAGGAGCGGATTGCTGCCGAGAAGGAAGCAGAGATAAAAGCTCTCGTCACGCAGAAGGAGGCGGCATACAGCCAGTTGCTGTCACTAGCAAAGTCTCTTGAGAAGGAGGCTGCCGAGCTGCATGTCCAGGAAGAATTGGCTGCCGAAGCTGCCCGCCTCAAGAAAATCGAGGACGAACTTAGAGCAGCTGTCGGTTATGTTGATCCGGATCTTATCGCACGTGTTCCAAGACTGGTCTTCCCGTTCCCGGACTACGTCTATCTTTCAAGCCCCTTTGGCTGGCGTGCCAGTGGGTTCCATCTGGGAGTCGACTTTGCTGGGCCCTCAGGCGCCGACATCCTGGCTGCCGCTTCTGGAACGGTTACTGCCGCAGGGTGGCATTCTTCGATGGGTAACTACATCATCATCAGCCACGGCGGTGGTGTCCGGACTACCTATATGCATTTTTCAGCACTGTATGTCTACGTGGGAACTACCGTCAGCGCTGGGCAGGTCATCGGCGCCTGTGGAACAACGGGCAACTCTACAGGGCCGCATCTTCATTTCCAACTTGAAATCGACGGAAACGCAGTCAATCCGGTAGGCTTCTTCTAAGAAAACGCCGACTTATTTGCCTGTCACCCCGAACTCGACTCGACTCGACTCGATCCTCGACTCGATCCTCGACTCGACAAGCTCGTTTCAGCTTGTAAACAAACAACAATGAAGCGCCATCTGTGGTATGGTCGTGATATCATACTGTTCCCATACAATGATGTTTCCAGAGGTAATAGTGTACATACGAACTCGAAACACTCGGCACTGTTTAATAAGGGTTGTCCCCACGGCACTCATGAGCATCGCGCTTGCGTGCATCATGATGGTTTCCGCATCGTTTGCACCGCTTGGTGGCGGCGGAGCAGGAAACAGACGACCGAACCTCATCACTGCGGCATACGCGGCGACTTCTGACGAAAAACTCGCAGAAGTCGAAGCACTACAAATAAAACTTGACGAATACCAGACCGAGTTGAATCTTATCAATACCGAATATGAGCTCGCCGTCGCGGTGCGCACTGATGCCGAGCAGCGTATGAATGAAGCACTGGCGCGCGAGACCTTTGCCAAGGAGCGCATCGTCGGGCTACAGGAACATCTTCGTGTGCTCGCGGCGCAGATGTATCGCAATGGCCCCGTCTCATTTCTTGAGGTCTTCTTTGGGGCGCAGTCGTTTTCTGATTTCGTAGCTGTCTTAGAGATGAACAACCGGATCAATGCCCACCGAGCCGAGCTTATCGCCGAGAGCAAGGTCATGCGCGTAGAAGCTGAGACTGCACGTATCGTATACGAAGCCCAACAAAAGGTCGCTGCTGATAAGGAAGCGGAGATCAAGGCCATCCTCGACCAGAAACAGACAGTTATTGATTCGATGCTGGAAAGCATCAAGCTCCTTGAGCAAGAAGCTGCCGAATTGCTGGTCCAGGAGGAATTGACTGCTCAACTCGAACGTTATCAGAAGATGATTAACGACCAGAACGCATTGCTGGGCATCGTTGACCCCATTATCGCAAATCGAGTACCAACCCTGACCTTCCCCTTCCCAGGCTTCATTCTGATTTCAAGCCCCTTCGGTTTGCGCAGCGGTGAAATGCATCTGGGAGTCGACCTGGCTGGGCCCGCTGGTTCCAATATCCTTGCTGCCGCCGGTGGAACGGTAACCGCCGCAGGATGGCATTATTCGATGGGTAATTACATCATTATCAACCATGGCGGTGGCGTCCGCACCATCTACATGCATTGCCAATCGCTCTATGTCTACGCAGGAAGCACCGTATACGGAGGGCAGGTCATCGGGGCGGTGGGGTCGACCGGTAACTCGTCGGGCGCACATCTGCATTTCCAACTTGAGGTCGAAGGTACGGCTATCAACCCGATGTTCTTCTTTAAGTAAAGCGCTGAATTTTTTGATGTCGCCCTGGCTTGACCAGCGGTGGCATAAAACGCATCACCGCAGAGTAAAGCGCCTTTAGATTCTTTTGTCGCCCCGGGTTTGACCTTATGTGACATTAAACATCTCACCGCAGGCGCACCGCGGCAGGTAACTCAAGCCCGTGCGCGACGAGCAGTTGCTCGTCGCGCAATAGTTCGTGCGTAGGACCGTCAGCAACGATGCGACCTTCATCGATGATGATTGACCGCGGGCATAACTCCCACACCAGATCGAGATCATGTGTCGCCAGCAGGATGGTATGTTCCATCATCTGTAGTAATCCCATCATGTGACGACGTCCACGAGGGTCGAGGTTGCTTGACGGCTCGTCGAGAATGAGAAAGTCGGGGCGCATGACAAGAATGGTCGCCAGAGCAGCACGCTTACGCTGCCCGAAGGAGAGATCATGCGGAGCCTTGTGCTCCAGACCTTCCAAACCCACCAGTTGTAATGCCTGCTCGACACGGTTCCTCAACTCGTCAGGAGATAAGGGCCTCGGTTTCGAGTTTTCTGGCAAACCATCGTGCGTATCCATATTTGCTGGCTGATACAGAAGATGGCTCTCTTTGCGCCCCTCTTCATGCTCTGAATCTCCGTGCGTATGGGGATGTGGGTGAACGTGGTCGTGGGTGTGGGTGGGTGTTGGCGAATGGGTGTGGGTGTGATCAGGCGAAGGTGAATTGGTGTGGGAGTGTGTTGGTATGGGCAGGTGTGTGTGGGTATGGTCAGGTGTGGATGAATGTGTGTGGGTATGGGTGTGGGTGATGGCGTCAGAGCCGTCAGAGGTATGCGTATGAGCAGTGCTATTGATGTTTTGGTTGAGCAGCCCGAATGCGACGTCATCAAAGACTGTCGTCATGAAAAGCTGGTCGTCGGGGTCCTGAAATACCAGTCCCACTCGCTGACGGATGGAAACGAGCGTCTTTTGCGAAACCACCTCATCGCCTACCGTCACACGTCCTTTTTGCGGCAAAAAAATGCCGTTGGCAAGCAGCATGATGGTACTCTTGCCGGCGCCGTTCGGCCCAAGCAGTGCGACGTGCTCCCCGTGTCCCAGCTCAAACGAAACGCCACGAAGTGCCTGCGTGCCGTCGGCGTAGGTATAGGAAACGTTATCGTAGGTCAGTTTGCAGCTCACGTTATAACTCCTTTACACCATTCTCGTAGCCCCGGAATAACATACTCTGTCATTGCGAGACCTGTGCCAACAGGTCGTGGCAATCCATACTGCTATTTTCATGTCGCACCAGACTTGATTTGGTGCCTAGAGCTAGTCTGACATGCAGCATGGATGTGTCCGACGATGCTCCTGCGTATTGGCAATCCATACAATCCATACTG
>WQXX01000034.1 GCA_009781535.1 Coriobacteriia bacterium
CCGGAGCAGCAGGTGTCAGAAACGGAGCTGCCGCCACAACAGGCGCTTGAACAGGCGCTGCAGGCAGAGGAGTTCCACATACTTCACAAAACTGATATCCCTCAATGTTCCCATGTCCACATTTCACGCAATACATAATGTCTCTCCGATCATACTGGTAAGGTGTAATAGCATAACGCAGGCAAAACAGGAGGTAAAACGGTCAACTCGGGTAAACAGAAGACAAAACGCTTAACTCGGGTAAAACATGACGTAATGATGTCAAATGGTTATCAGATTGAGTCATTCCACGCGCCACGGCTCTCTCATCGGGTGAGTAACCATTTTTCGTGATAAACTACGCGCGCAAAGTAATTTTAACTGACTGAAACTTTGCATTGTGGGAGAATCGGCACAATTGAATACAGTAGCCCGTTTTTGACGTATCGAAAGGGACCAAAATGAAAAAGATATTCAAGGTCTTGATTGCAATTGCCCTTATGGCATCCATGTTTTCACTTGCCGCATGCGATGATTTTATCGGGTTCTTTAAAACCGGAGATTCCGATGAAACCGATATCGGAAATCAGGGGGATGGTGACGACGTCGACGACCCTACGTCATACCCGATCGTGTTGTATTTGCCCAACCAGAACGCTGATGGTTTTATCACCAAGGCAGCGATAACTGATGGCACAGCGGAAGACATCGTTATAATTCTTGTGATAGAAGGCGCTCTGCCAGCTGGCTGTGAAGCACTGAGTTTCCAGACTACTGGCAAGACTGGTCGTGTCGATATGAATACCGCTTTTGGCGATGCTGTCACCAATACCGGGTCAACAGGAGAGTACCTGAGGATGGGCAGCCTGGTCAACACCCTGCTGACGTTTTTCGAGTTGGACGAGATATGGGTTACCGTAAATGGAGCCACGCTTACAACGGGGCACCAGATTTATAACTACGCTTTGCGTTTCTATGAGAATCAGACTTCCGGCGGCAATACGTCTGGTGGACTTGCCTCAATGTGGTCGACCGTAGAAGGTTATTGGATAAGCGGTAATTTCTACCTTGGATTCTTCATCGAGGATGGTAAATATCGTGTCCATTTTGGTATTATGAGCAGCGGATTCGGTCTTAATCTTGAGGTAACAGACACCTTGTATATTTCCGAGTTCGACCAGGAGTTTACTTTATTTGATGCGGCGGTCCCGGCAAATGAATTCTATGAGGGTAATCCAGACAGGTACTTTACCGCGCATCTGAACAGGGCTGGCCTTGCACAAAGCTCGATCGCGTTTAAGATCTCGATTTATCTGGAAGAATGGACCCAGTTTGGATATGCCGGCATGTCGATTGAGTAGAGAGATGCCAGTAAGTGAGGGACGCTGCCGGTCGTCTCAGACGAGAAGCGCTGCCAGCCGTTCCATGTGAGGGACGCTTCCGGTTGTCCCACGTCGTTGGTAGAAGCTTCGGGCTGATTTGACCAAGAGTCAGATTAGATGGAAAATAGAAGGGCGACGGATTATCCGTCGCCCTTTGATTCACTGAGTAGTTTGAGTGTCAGGAAAGGGATAGCAATGTCAGAAACGGAAAACACATCGGATATGATTCTGCTGGCGCATGGCAGCGGTGGTTTGATGATGCACGAGCTCATTAAGAGCTTTTTTGATTCATATAATTCCGACGAGCTGCGTCGTGGTGATGATGCTGCGGTGCTGGTTTTAGATGGGTTTAACGAAATTGCTTCTGATGCAGCAGAATCGATGCCAGATGCTGCTGCTGCTGCTGCTTTAGTTTTTCCGACTAACATCGCGTTTTCTACCGACACGTTCGTTGTGACCCCCCGCTTCTTTCCCGGAGGCGACATCGGACGTCTGGCGGTGTGCGGCACGGTTAACGATGTGGCGACTTCGGGCGCAATACCGCGATGGCTTTCGGTGGCTTTTGTGTTAGAGGAAGGCTTTGCACGTTGCGAACTGCAGCGAATCTGTGTTTCCATGGCTGAGGCTGCTGCGGAAGCTGGCGTTGTTATTGTTACGGGCGACACTAAAGTTGTCCAACGTGGCCAGGGGGATGGTGTGTATATCAACACGAGCGGCATCGGGGTATTCCCCGATGCCGCTCGTGCACACAGCGGCTCTCACTGTAAACCGGGAGAGAGGATTCCGCCTGGTAGCTCTCACTGCAAACCACGCAGTAAAACTCCACTCGGCGGCTCTCGGTGCAAACCAGGAGACAAGATCCTGCTTTCCGGAACTTTAGGCGATCACGGCATCGCCATCATATCCCAGCGTGAGGGTCTCAAGTTTGAGACCACGATACAAAGCGACGCCGCCCCGCTCAACCATCTGGTACAGGCTGTTTTAGCAGCTGCGCCCCACACCCGCTGCTTTCGCGATCCCACGCGGGGCGGCCTTGCCTCCACCGTCAATGAACTGGCTGCACAAAGCAACACGGTCTTTGAGATCGACGAGGAAGCGGTGCCGGTTAACGACCAGGTGCGTGGGGCTTGCGACATGCTCGGATACGACGTCTTCCATGTTGCCAACGAGGGCAAAATGGTAGCGGTTGTCCCTGCTGATGAAGCTGAGGCAGCGCTGGAAGCCATGAAAGCCTCCCGTTATGGAAAAAACGCTGCAATTATCGGCGACGTCCTTGCGCTTCCAGAAAATGACGCCGCCGCTCCCAAGGCATATGTCAGGACAGCCTTTGGTTCACGACGTATACTTGATATGCTGGCTGGTGAGCAGCTGCCGCGCATCTGCTAGGGAGACGCCCGAGTAAAGCCTAAGCCACTGCGAGCCTCACTCACGTATCCTTATACGCTACGTTCGGCTCTCGTGTCTTATGCAATTACTCGGGCGTCTCCCCGAAAAGGTACCGAGTAAAGCCTAAGCCGCTGCGAGCCTCACTCACGTATCCTAATACGCTACGTTCGGCTCTCGTGTCTTATGCAATTACTCGGGCGTCTCCCCGAAAAGGTACCGCGCAAAGCCCAAGCCACTGCGAGCCTCACTCACGTAAAAATACGTGAGTGAGGCTCGCACAGTATCACAGCAACTCACCATACCTTCTCACAAAAACCCACTTGAACGCCGTCACCAGGAGCATGTACAACAAAACGGTCAGCGCCAGCCAAGGGAAGAATACCCACGGCAAGGCAGCCAGGCCGATGGATGCGCCAAAAGCCGTATACGGCACAATCGTCAACACCACGATGCCGGTAAAAGTAAGCAGAGTAAGCGGCGCCGAGGCACGGCTTTGGATGAACGGGATTTTTGGAGTGCGGATCATATGGATGACAAGCGTCTGGGTCCACATGGATTCCACAAACCATCCCGCTTGGAAAAGGGCGATAAAAAGGACTTGCATCGCAGGGTCGGTGAGCTCGTGAAACAGTCCTCCGCACACAGCCGGGCAGATGAGGAAGTACATCAGCACATAGGTCGTTATGTCAAACACCGAGCTCGTGGGACCTATCCACAACATAAACTTGCCGATAGAGGACGCATCCCATTTCCTTGGGATTGCAAGGAATTCCTTGTCGACATTATCCCAGGGTATCGCGATGCAGGAGAGATCATAAATCAGATTCAAAAGGATGATCTGGATCGGAAGCATCGGCATGAACGGCAGGAACGCACAGGCTGCCAACACAGAGAACATATTCCCAAAATTTGAGCTGGCTGTCATCTTGATGTACTTGATCATATTCGCGTAGGTCTTGCGTCCTTCGATGATGCCTTGCTCCAGCACCATCAGATCCTTCTCCAGCAGGATTACGTCGGCAGATTCCTTCGCGATATCTACCGCAGTATCTACCGAGATGCCAACGTCTGAGGCTTTCATAGCCGCAGCGTCGTTGATGCCGTCGCCCATATAGCCTACGCTGTGTCCACTCTCTCTTAAAACAGAAATGACCCGCGCTTTTTGCTGTGGCGACAGTTTGGCAAACACGCTGACATTTTCTGCAGTTCGGGCAAGAGCCTCGTCATTCATGTGGTCTAAATCCGAGCCGAGCAGGATATGGTCAACCGAGAGGCCAACCTGGCGGCAGACACAGCATGCGACTTTGTCATTGTCACCGGTCAGGACTTTTATATCCACGCCGTGTTCCCTCAGAGCTCTGATTGCATCCGCGGTGGATTCCTTGGGTGGGTCAAGGAAAGCCAGATAACCCATCAGAACCATATGTGCTTCATCGCGAACCGAGAACGTACCTACCGGAGACGGGCTGTTCTTTTGCGCAACAGCGATGACACGCATGCCGCCCTCATTGAGTTCGTCGACCTTCTTGAGGATATAAGCCCGGATACTATCAGTCAGTGGCTCGACCTTTCCTTTGTATTCGGCAAAGCGGCAAACAGAAAGCATCTCCTCGACCGCGCCTTTGGTGATCATCTGTGTCTTGCCGTTTGCAACCACGACGCTCATACGACGACGATCAAAATCAAAGGGGATCTCGTCCAGTTTTATGAACCGCTCCTCGAGCCCTTGTAGTTCGTTTACGCTTTCTTGCAGTTCCTGTGTCCTTTGGATGATGGCAATGTCCATCAGGTTCTTTAACCCTGTCTGGTAGTAGCTGTTCAGGAAGGCGTGGCGCAAAACCCGCATGTCCTCCTGCCCGTGGATATTGAGGTGATACAGCAGCACCACCTTGTCCTGGGTTAGTGTTCCGGTTTTGTCGGTACAGAGGATGTCCATTGAACCGAGGTTTTGGATGGAGTTCAGGTTCTTGATGACGGTCTTTTTGCGCGACATAGCCACCGCGCCTTTCGCAAGGCAGGTGGTGACGATCATCGGAAGCATCTCAGGTGTGAGCCCAACCGCAATCGACAGAGCGAACAGGGACGCCTGCATCCAATCGCCTTTGGTGAAACCATTGACGAATAAGACAATTGGAACCATTACCAGCATGAAGCGGATCAACAGCCATGACACCTTGTTGATACCGATTTCGAAGCTGGTCTGCACTGGCCTGACGCCTACGCTTTGTGCCATGCTGCCAAACATCGTATCATCGCCGGTAGCCACGATTATGCCCACTGCGCTGCCGCTGATAACGTCGGAGCCCATGAAGGCGAGATTGTGGATTTCTGTGATAGAAGCACTCCATTCGCTGTCCTGTTCGTAATACGCAGCGCGTGGGGTCTTTTCGACCGGCTCGCTCTCACCGGTAAGCGCCGACTGGCTGACAAACAGGTCTTTGGCACGAATGATCCGCATATCCGCAGGAATCATGTCTCCTGCCGCCAGGTAGACGATGTCGCCAACGACAACGTCTTCAAGCGGGATTTCCTGCCTGCCCATCTCCAGGCGCCGCACATTAGTGGTCGTCGTAATCATATTGAGGAGATTTTCGGCCGCATGCCCGCTTCTCGTCTCCTGCACAAACCGTAGTATGCCGGAGAAAAGCACCATCGTCACGATGATAATAACTGCCATCGGGTCGACGTCTGTGGGTTCGGCAAGGATGATATCGGTGAATACCGAAACCACTGCCAAGACGATAAGGATGGCAGTGAAGGGATTAATGAACGCATCCGCGATGCGTTTTAGCAGCGACGTCTTTTTGCCGCGCGTGATTCTGTTGTTGCCGTACCTCTCGCGAGATGCTTCTACCAATTCCTCGCTTAGGCCCCCAGAGCTCGTGCCCAGCACCTCGAAAAGCTCCTCAGGCTTAGCGGCAGCGACAAGCCTCATCCTGTCAAGTACGTCAGCACGACGCAGCAATGCAACGCGTGCGTCCTTTGTTTTTGTAATTGTAATGCCGTGTGCGACGTTGTTGGTAACGTTGCGAAGTATAGTGTTCATTGGTCCGTACCTCCTTGTTCATCTTCTAACAGATTCTTGGATGTACAGCCCGCATACTATGGGACAGCAGCTCTTTATGGTGACGAAATGAGAGGTAGCTTACATACGTTTGGCTTGCGTGCTAGTCGAATACGCCAAAGAAAGAGGGTTGAAGAGGTGGATTGCATACGCCTGGCCTACATACAACCGACAACTTTACTGTTTGTCCATGTGCAATCGCTTCATCTATATCTGGGGCATATGCGACAAACCCCCCTATCGTCAAGATACTTCGGTGCCGCCCGTCAGGATCAGGGCTGTGACTACTACCAGGCTCCATTCCACTCACCTCCTTAAAACAAAAACCTCCGCCGGCGCGCAAACGACGACAGAGGGTATTCCTCGCAGACAACGCTCCTACAAGGACGTGCCTGCTCGCCATCGTTTGAGCTTTGACTTCGCAGGGCAATGTAGTTGCACTATTCCAAGCCTTGGGTTCGACTTGGACTGTTAGCCTTCTCATCGTGTCTCCACGACTCCGCGGCAGCAACCCGTATCCCTGTGGTAGCCTCACCTACCGAAACGGTGGTGCTATCCTAAGCCTTAGCCGTGGGCTTGTCAACAATAATTTTGACTTATGGACAAACTCTCCATAGAATGTGTTTTGAAGGTATTTCGATTCTAGTTGTGGAATGGACAGAACTGACATGCAACCGACACAACGCGATATCACGTGGCTGACAGCAACGCTAAAGGCGCGCGCTTTGGACCTCGAACCGTTTGCGGCCTATTTGAGCTGTGGTCCAAAGCGCGCGCTTGAATCAATGGTGCTGGTGGTCAAAGGGCAGCGTGGCGCAGCCGAGGAAGCGGGGGGCGTTCCGTTCAGTGGGCGTGACGGGGCGGCTTTGAAAGGTGCGCTCGTGCGTCTCGGCTGGATTAATCCTGGCGACGAGGACGCCAATTGGTGTGGCGTCTTGCTCGCGCCGCTGAGTGTTGCGCCGCTGAGTGCTGCGCCACTGAGTACTGCGCCGCTGAGTGCTGCGCCACTGAGTACTGCGCCGCTGAGTGCTGCGCCGCTGACTAAAGAGCGCTTGCGTCTTCTTATCGAGATCATCGACCCGGTTGTCATCGTCACTTTGGATGAGGAAGCCCGACAGGCGACAGGCAAAGCGATGCTTTCCCAACAAACCTTATCCCTCTGGCACCCAAAAACGGCAATAGACGCCGGGGGGCGTCTATTGGTCAGTGTACATGGCTTTGAGGCCGCTCTTGGCTCCGAAGCCGAAAAGCAACTCGTATGGCAGCAACTCAAACAGGCGTCACGTGCAGAGCTGCTGAAGCGGTTCAGATAATGAGAAGGAACGGAAAAGCTTAGTCCTCTTCGATATCCTCGATGGCGCCCATCGGGCACTCTTCCATGCAATCCCCGCACCCACAGCAGGAATCCTCATTAACGACCGCAGCAGCATCGCCAACGATATCGAGAACACCGTTCTCGCAGGTATCGACGCAAATCCCGCAGGCTGAACACTCGTCAGTATTGATAAGAGGATGAGGCATTGCTACTCCTTCCGGCTTAATTGGATCAGTCAGACCCAATCGTTTTCGATTTCCACCAATGTGTCTTGTCGCAGGCTCCGCGCCTGCAGGCGTGAATATACAGAAAACGTGGACGCAAGGCAAGAGACAATTCAGGAATGACAGAAAAAAAAAGAAAAAGGCGGGAAACGGCGCAAGGTGGCTGGAGAACGGCACTCTGCGGTGGAAAACCCGCTCGGCACAACAAAGAACCGACCGGGTGCGGCAGGGATCCGATGCGGTGAGTCAGAAAACGTATAGGAAAAAGTAAGAATCGGTATAAGAAAAATACAGAAACGGTACAGAGTCCAGCAAGAATGACACGTCATACTGCACACACCAACTTGAAAGGAGCAGTGCGGTATGGCAGCATCGAGGAAACGTTTCATAGCAGCGTGTGCGTGTGGGTTGCTTGCCGCACTGCTGCTTATATTCTATGCAAACAACGTGCGTGCGCAAGCAGAGTCGTCACGCTTACAGGCCCTCGCTGATTATGGCGGCGAACAGGTCGAAGTCCTTGTGGCTACGCGTGATATCGCAGCAGGGGAAAGGCTTGACGCAAGCAATGTCTCGTTTCAGATTTGGCTTGTCGATTTGTTACCCGCCGGGGTTGCGCGTGAGACGTCAGACGTGTTTGGCAAGACCGCGGCAATACCGATACTGAAAAACGAACCTATTGTTACCACAAAGCTCGGCGAGGGATCGGCACAGATCGTGGTACCTGATGGATTATGTGCCGTGAGTATCCCCGCCGACGATGTGCAGGCAATCGGTGGAGCGCTTACGCCAGGTATGCTGGTGGATGTGTATATGGTGAGCGCGACAAAAGTGACTCTGGTTGCACAAAATGTCCTTGTCCTTGAGACAAGCAACGGTTATGGGGCTACCTCGACGGGCAATGGGAGCGGTTCTTTATTCAGTGGCTCGCAGGCGCGCTCTGCGCTGAAATGGGTAACCGTTGCTGTTGACGCACAGACCGTCCAGGAACTCTTGATTGCAGCGCGTGACAGGAGCTTAAGTCTTGTATTACCGGGTGGCGACGTCGAACGGGTCGTGGCAACTGATGATACAGGCAGCTCCGGTTCCTTCCTCACGACGCCAACCAACGATTCAGTAGGAAACGGCTTAGCCTCTTCACAATCAGACAGCGACATGTCAAGTACCACAGGGAGGCAGTCATGACCGTTGCCGCCTATGCTTTCGCTCCACCTCGTCTGGCTCCAGTCGAGCTTTATACCCCTGAGGGTATCAAGGGAGCCGAGCATTTCCAGGTCTTTAAAACCGGATGGGATTGTCGGGAGGCGCTAGCTTGTGCAAGCTCGACAGTCCAGGTGGTCGTGTCGGAGGAAGTCGTTGACGTGGCGCCGCTCAATCTTGTTGCCGCGTTGCACGATGATGAGCCCCAGCGTGACGTTTATCTGGTAGCGCAACAACCCTCGGCGTCGCTTTTCAGCAGGGTGCTTGCCGCAGGAGGACGAGGGATCATCGACCAGAAGCAGATGGAAGCTATGGTCAAACTGAGGCTTCCTGCAGGTACGGAGAATGAAGCTCCTACTCCTACTCCTACTCCTGTCTTGCCGCAAGATTCCAGCCATGTTCCTCTCACGCCGCAGGTTACTGTGTCTGCCCCCTACTCACTACAAGACGTTTCACTTGTTGCTGCCTCATTTGGAGGTGTATCATCTACGCCTGAATTCTGGCAGGATCGTATTCCTGAATTACAGGCGGTAGCGAACTCATCCGCAACAACGGCAGCCCCCAGTCCCGTAAAACAGACGGTAGCGCCGGTATCTCCTGCGCGGCAAAACACCTACACAAAAACCCCACACATACAGATCCCCACACTTCCTCAGCCAGAAATCGTCTTTAATGCCTCCAGCAAAGAAGGTTGCGCAGTCGCTTTTGTCTCAGGACGTGGCGGGGTCGGCAAGAGTACTCTTAGCCTGCTGACTGCGCTGCTTCTGTATAAACGGGGTTTAAAGACTGTGCTTATCGACTTGGACCTGCAGTTCGGCGACCTTGCGTATTGTGTGGGGCAGGTGCCGCAAAGTGCCCTTCAATGCATGAGCATCGAGACTGCCCTGAATGGACCCGAGCGTCCTCAGCCAAGCTCAGAGCGCCTCTGCCTGATCGAAGCGCCCTCACGTCCTGAGCAGGCAGAGGAATACGTTGAGGAGATATCCGGGCTCATCCGCTCGCTAAAGACCGTTGCCGACTATGTGGTCGTCAATACCGGGAGTTTCTGGTCTGAGCTTCAGGCGATACTTGCGCAAAGCGTCGACCACCTCGTCTTTGTCATGGATCAGCGTGCGACCTCGATACGTGGCTGCAAGCAAGTTGTCGATCTGTGTGTCCGCCTTCAAATACCGTCTGTGCGTTTCAGCTTTCTGCTTAACCGATGTGCCCGCCATGCACCTTTTACTGCTCTGGACGTCTCTATGGCGCTTGGAGGCAGCGAGGTTTTCACGATTGCAGATGGAGGACCTATCGTCGATGAGATGCTCTCGCTTGGATGTCCGCACGAGCTGTTGGAAAGCGACGCAGCATTACGAAGCTCGTTTGACCAGCTGCTCAAATCGCTGAAGGCTGTCCGTCAGCCAGCGCCTAACCGTCCTGCTCCAGCTCTTGGCGCCTTTTCGAGCATCCTCAAAGGACGAAGAAGGGGAGTTCGACATGTCAGATCGTAGATGGAGATCGGACTTGCTTGATGGTAGCCGAGAAGCCAGAGAC
>WQXX01000035.1 GCA_009781535.1 Coriobacteriia bacterium
AAGCCTATCACAAGGTATGCGCACACGCTGATGATGGCCGAGGAATTCCCTGACAGAGCCGGCGCCAGTAAGAAGAAAAGGATATGGACGAATACGAGGCCAAAGAACGGATAAGAAAGCCGCTGCAGCCGCTGCCAATTCCTATTGCTCATCCTGGCTCGGATGCGCTTGATTGAGGTGATTGCCAAAGGAATCATCGGGAGAAGCGCAACAAATGCAAGGATTGTCCCCCAGAACCGGAAGGCGGGCATAAGGGCATCTGCAGAAAAGATCTGCTCCAGATAGAAGAGCCCATATCGTACAACATGCCCAACGGTAAGTATCGACGCCATTATCGAAAGCTCGGCACGGATAGGGACAAGAAGTTTTCTGGGGGTAGAACGCTCCTTAAAGACGCCGACGAACATGACGATGGTAAAGAAGCCTATCCCCAAGGTGTTGCTCTGGAACAGGGACAGGAAATACGTATACAACCATATTGGCAGAGACTCGTATACTCTGGTGAGGAGTAATACGTCACAAAGAACCATCAAAAGATAGAACACATAAGGGGCCTTTCGAATAGGCACCCTGAAAACCGCTGTAAAGATAAACGCAGTGAGAAGCCCGGCTAAAAATCTCATTGTTCCTCCAAGCAATATCCAAGCAATAAAAGCCCGTTAAAGGCAAGTGCGTCTTTTCGACGCACTTGCCTTCTTAAGAGATGAGTTACACCTTCGCGATTTCGCAAAGACCCGTACTCAACGGTGGGAACCCGGTAATCGGGTCAAAATCACGCGTGGTCAGAAGGTTGACGTCGGCCTGATGCCAGCCATGCATGATGTCGGTAACTCCTGGCATGACCATGTTCGTCACTTCTGCCTTCACCCGAATCTCGCCTTGGAAGTTGAACATGCGGACGTCGTCGCCGTCCTTGATCCCGCGGCTTTCTGCATCTATCGGATTCATGCGCACAACTGGCTCGGGCATGAACTGCTTAAGCCATGGCAGGTCGCGCAGTTTGCTATGGGTAAAGAAAGGTAAGCGAGAGCCGGTGTTAAGAATCAGCGGATACTGTTTGGCTTCTGGAGAAGATGGGTTATAGGTCGGCTCCTCAAAGATGGGCAGGCCATTAAACCCTTCTTCCTCAAGGATGGTCGAGACAAACTCTATCTTTCTCGTCGGCGTATTAAAGCCCGGCAACCCATCCCTGCGTATCTTCCCGTCGATGTATTTCCTCTGGCTTGGAGCAGCCTGTTGGACCACATAACCTTCGGGCGCAGCCTTCAGATCATCAAGAGTAATCCCGAGACCGGTGGATTTGATGACCTCGTCCAGTGCTTTCTCGACATTGCCACTAAAGCACTGCTCTTTATAGCCAAGGGCGGAGCCTATTTCGAGAATAATCTGCCAGTCCTCACGGGCTTGCCCCATGGGTTTGATAACCGGCTGGCGCAGATAGATCTTGTTCCCAAAAATGGCAAAGGGCGCCATACGCTCATAACACATAGCTGCGGGCAACAGCATATCCACATAGTCATGGGTCCAGCTGCGCTCGTAGTAGTCAATGGCAACGGTAAACTCCATGTCCTTGATGGCCTTTTGCGTGATAGGAGTATTCGGCCACATCATTGCATTTGTCCCCAGCAATACCGCAGCTCTGATTTTCCCTTCGCTTACATATTCAGGAAAACGAACCGTCTGCATCAGCTTGGTCAGTCTTGCCCATACGGGAAAGTCTTTCAAATCATGGCGACGGCTCTGGAACCCATCGCTCACATATTTTGGCTCAAGCTGGAAACTGGGGGTTGAGGCAAAGCCGTCAAAACCCAAACCGGGGCTAAACATGATACCACCGGCGACATCGAGGCTTCCAAGCAGGGCGGGGATGCTATACACAGCTCTTTGGAAGTTCCCGACGTTCTTCTGATGGCACGCACCTTTGGCGCTGGTGATAAATGCGCTTGGAGTGTTCATCCCTAAGATCTTTGCGGCTTCGATGAGTTTTTCTGCTGGTACCCAGGTAATCTCTTCCACTTTTTCAGGCGTGTACTCGGCTACATATGCTTTTAGCTCCTCAAAGCCATACGTCCAGTTGTCAACGAACTCCTTGTCATACAAGTTCTGTTCGATGAGTTGGTTGATGACGCCTGCCGCCAGAGCGCCATCTGAGCCAGGACGGAGTTGCAGATGCACGTCGGCAAGGCTTGATACGGTGGGAGTAACGCGCGGGTCGACAACGACGAACTTGACTCCACGCTCTTTGGCGTTCAGCAGCGCACTAAAACGATTCGGTTGGGACCAAGCTGGGTTAAGCGACCAGATCAGGCAGGACTTTGATGCTTCTCCAGGGTCGGCTCCCATGATTGATTGACCATACACCAAGGTTGAGGTTATCACCGAAGCAGTCGAGCACAGGGAACTCTCAGTCCCATTGCTGGACGAGCCAAACAAGGTGGCGACACGCTGCATTGCGCCGCGCGGCTCTTTGGGATCCCCGCAGTAGAACATGACCGCGTCTGCGCCGAACCTGCTCTTAACGCTGTTCAGCTTGCTCGCGATGGTCGAATACGCCTCATCCCAGGAGATATCCTTCCATACAGATTTCTCGCCTTTGGCATTCGTGCGGATCTTAGGAACAAGAAGCCTGTTGGGATCGTAGAGTTCCTGCAGCGATGCAATGCCTTTCGCGCACAGCGGTGAATTGGGATAGTTCTCGCGTGATTCTACGCGGACGATCTTTCCCTCTTGGACATGGCACTTCAAACCACATTTTGGTACATGGTTGCACATGTCGCAGTACGAGTACTTGACTTCAATAGGAGCATTTGAATCCGCAAAAGCCTCTTCTGGGTGGAAGATATTAAAGCCCCAGGAGCCTACGGTTGAGCTTAATCCGACAGCTGTTCCAAGAGCGGCTGCCCCAACGACGAATTTCCGTCGGCTTAAGTCGCGAGTCTCGTTGTCAGTGGTAGAGGAGGTGTCTGAAAAGACCTGGCTGTCCACGTGCGTCTCCTTGTCATAGATCGTATGCAAATCGTTGTTATTGGTTTTCATCATTATTCACCTTCCTCATTTGCAGAGGCTTTCTTTTTCTTGCTCTTGCTGACGCCGACTCCGGCGCCAATACCTGCTGCTATCACGGCTGCTGCGCCAACGCCAATCAGAATAGGAACTGTTGGATCGCTGGATTTTGTAATATCGTCGTCATCGTCCTCATAGGGAGGAGCAATCACTGTTGATGAAATCAACTCACCGGGCATGTTGGCAGGCTTGATATAGTAAAAACCACTCTGACCGATCCTGATCGCGCCTTGCGCTTTTTTCGCAATCTCGCTTGTAGGATCATCAATGTCTCCAAAGATACGAGCCCTTGTCGGACAATTGGTCACACAGGCAGGCTGGAGACCTTGTTCGACCATTTCATAACAGAAGATGCATTTCTCCGTAACATTCATACGTTGAACACCATGTGCTTCGTATGGTGCAGGATCATTCGCGTCGAAGAAATAGGTATTGTTGGTGCTGAGATGGCGCGCGCCATAGGGGCAGGCTTTAACGCATTCTTTGCACCCAATGCAGATGTTGTAGTCTGTTAAGACAACACCATCAGAGGTCTGGTAGCTGGCTCCAGTTGTGCAGACAGCCACACAGTCCGGCTCATCACAATGCATGCAGGAATGAGGCAGGTAACACACTCCTGCATTGGGATACTCACCCCATTCACACCGCGAAAGCGTGTTCCAGGATATGCCTGGGCGTGTATTGTTTTGCATTTGACATGCAACAACACAACTGCCGCAACCGGCACATCGTTTCAAATCGATTAGCATAGCTTTTCTAGTCATTGCCCCTCCTCAAATATGCGAATTGTGCTATTTACCAGTGTAAATAGCCCCCATAACCAGAATTCTATGACCCACAAATAGGTGTGTCAAGTAATTCAACTATTCGAATTTGATTCGGTAATTCGAATGTTTTCTAGGCTATTCGATTTTGTCCTACAAAGGATTAGCCTATCAAATAATGTCTACCTGGCAGGCCTTCATCGTGAGCAATGCAGCGTTATGGCTCTCGTCAGACACACCGGCGCAACACCGGGCGTCAACGGTGACTTTGATTTCTGGGAGCTGTGCCTTGAGAATGAGCGCGTTTGAAACCACACAGATATCGGTGCACAAACCGCAGAGCTCTATTTCATCAAACCCGCCTTTGGCAACAAGTGACGCCAGCTCCAAAGATCCAAAAGTCGGTTTGTCGAACACTTCGTCGCCATTTGTTAAAGACCCATTCGCAGACAACCCATTGGTATCCAGCCCAGCCGTAACCAACCCCTTGATATCCAACCCCTTGATATCCAACCCAGCCGTAAGCAACCCATTGGTATCCAGCCCAGCCGTAAGCAACCCTTCTGCGATCGCATGACCCTCAGTTCCTTCGATACAGTGGACAACGGGCAGGTATCGTCCCTCCTGCGTTTCCAGATAGTTGTCCTGGTGCGTATCGCGGGTAAAGAGCACGGCATCACCGTTTTGCCGATACTGCTCGATCTTTGCTTTCACCAGAGGCACGATAGACTGTGCCTGGGGCGAGCCGAGGGTTCCGGTGATAAAGTCATTCTGCATATCAACCACAATCAACAGCTTCTTCATTGTAGCGAGCCTCCAATCTTTTCCGGGCGGCAATAGGGATGCTCCTATGGGCGATGCCAGGGAGCATCCCTGGCATCGCCCATATCATTGTTGGAGGAAATCTTACCATTTCTCCATGCTTTTATGTTGTATGTTATATTCCGCGGATACGACCATAGAAAGGTACGTATCCGCGGAATATAAAATGTGCTACGTATTAAAATTGTCAATAAAACACAAGGAAAATCGGCTATAATGCGTATGAAGAGAAAACTGCGGAACAATTATAAGTCGCGGTTGGAAGGAATCTAGCGCACTTAATCGCGGAATATAGCAAGATTGGAGTATGAGATGTTGGTTGGACGCAAGCAAGAAATTGAGCTATTGAGAAAATATCACCATTCTTCAGAGGCTGAGTTCCTGGCAGTTTACGGTCGCAGGCGTGTAGGTAAGACATACCTTATTCGTCAATTCTTCAATGACGAGTTCTTTTTTTATGCGACAGGTGTTGCCACTGAGAATGACGTCAAGTCAGGCTTACGGGTCAACCTTGAATGCTTTGGTAGAAGCTTGAACCAATATGGGGTAGATAAGAGAGAGCCGCCTCAATCATGGATGGAGGCTTTTGACAGGCTGAGTGAAGGTATTAAAAAAAGTAGAACAACGCGCAAAAAGGTTATCTTTTTAGACGAGATGCCTTGGATGGATACACCAAAATCAGGCTTCATCCAAGCACTCGAGTACTTCTGGAACAGTTTTGCCTCCGCCCGGTCTGACGTCCTTGTAATAGCTTGCGGATCAGCTGCTGCCTGGATGACGCGAAAAGTGTTCAACAGCAAAGGTGGTTTGCATAACCGCATAACCGGGAGGCTACTGCTTCGCCCATTCACACTTGGTGAATGTGAAGAGTACTTTCGGGCGCGTGGAATAGTCATCGATCGTAAGGATATTGCTGAAGCATACATGATATTCGGAGGCATACCGTATTATCTCAGTTACTGGGATGGTCGATACGGACTGTCGCAGAATGTGGACAGGATTGTATTCAAAGAAGATGCACCGCTTAAAGACGAGTTCATCAATCTCTATGCATCATTGTTTGCCTCTTCAGTGCAGTATATCGATGTGATTAAGGCATTAAGCGTAAGGTCACGTGGGCTCTCGCGCGAAGAGATTCTTAAAGCTACGGGGCTTGCCGAGGGAGGCGCCTTCAGCGAAATATTGCAGAACTTGGAAATGAGCGGCTTTATCCGTCATTACGCCTTGTATCCAGGCAAGGCGCGCAGAGGTCTCTATCAATTGATAGATAATTTCTCTCTATTCCATCAAACCTTTGTTGAAGGCTATTATGGGCAAAATGAGCATTTCTGGAGTGATCTGCATGAGTCTCCACGGCTCAATGCATGGCGTGGGTATGCATTCGAACAGCTCTGCTTCAGACATATCGAGCAGATAAAATGGGCGCTTGGCATAGCTGGTATTTCTGCAGACGTTTATGCATGGAGAAGTGTCCGCAGTGACCCTGCGGCGCAGATAGATTTGATAATCAGCAGAGCTGACAAAATCGTTAATCTATGCGAGATGAAATTCGCAAAGTATGAATTCGAGATTACCAAGGACTACGCAGAGAAACTGAGGAATAAGGTTTTCGCGTTTGGAAGCGAGGCACATGTAGGCGCGACCCCACATTTGACCTTTATTACCACGTATGGAATCAAAAGGACCGGATATGCGCAAATGGTTCAATCTGAAGTTCTATTAGACGATCTCTTCACCGCTCCTTTAAGAAAATGATGTGAAATAGCGGGAGAAGGCGCTTAGCGGGGCGGGGTTCCGGGCATTTTGCCCGGAACCCCGCCCGGCCTAAGTATCAGTCGGATGAATAGAGAATGTGACTTCTTACCTTGGCGTCGAGAGCTTCATCAGGTAGTCAGCACGTTGTATCACTTCTGCAGCAGGCAGCGTGGGATCATCGATGAGCCAATGGCGGATGATGCCAACCAGCCCGTAGACAACGTAATGGAAAAGATACTCGACATCCTTGGCGGACATGTGCGGGTTGGCGCTTTCCCAATCCGCATGGTAGGTGGTGTAGAGGTATCGGACGATCTGATCGACAAAACCGCCCGTGCTCCAGTTCTCAAAAGCTGCGCGGATGAGCACCCTGTGCTTGTCGACAAATCCAATCAGGGCAGGGGTGATGTCGAAGATATTGGGCGGTAGAGACTTAAGCTCATCCGCAAAACCCACAAACAGGTCTTCCTGCAAAGCCTGCAACAGCGCGAACTGATTGAGGTAATACTTATAGAAGGTCTTGCGGGATATCCCCGATTCGTCGCAAATCTCGCTGACGGTAATTGCGGAGACCGGCTTGGTCTCAAGTGCTTTGAGAAATGCGTCAGTCAGGCACAGCTTTGTGTAACGCTGCCGGGAGTCTTTTGGTAACACATACATGGTTGTATCTTTCTATGAAGTCGAGCCTGGAGCGACATGAGGAATAAGTAACGTATTCCTCATGTTCATAAACCAGTCTCCTCATCAATCAGGTTGTCTTCCTTGGCTTTCTCATCAAAGCGCTTAACCGCATAACTGTACAGTGCGCTGATTCCAAAGCAGATGACGCCACCACCGATAAAGGCGATGACCCGCATAAGGTATTCGATACTCGCGAAATCAAAGGTCACAAGTTTGAGGACACATATGATGACGAGGATCAAGCCATAGAGCCTCAGTGGTTTGACATTGGTAACAAAGCCCGCAGCGACGCATACCAGAGCAGTTGCCATACAGACGATACTTAAGACGTACGGCTCGTCGAACCAAGATGTTTGTCCATATATGGTTCCAAGTACAAGCACGGTAAACGCAATGCCGAGCAAGCAGCCGATCCAGCTGATCTTTCTTTCGCCAGCAACCTTGACGCGGATCAAGGCGCATACCAGCAGGGCAAGGGTGAAAAGCGATAGCAGAATACAGGGGATTCTCAGACTCGAGTCTCCAAAATCTTTGAGGAAGAAAAGGGTATAAGAACTCACCAGCGCAAGGACGATCTCATGGATACGGATGAAGACCCAGTATCCTCGGGGGACAGACTCTCGCACGTCGAGCCTTAACGCGAACATGCCCAGGAACGCAGCTGTGAAGACTAGGAAAACATAGACCGCATTGATATAGGCAGCGCCGAAGATCGAGAAGACGGAGAACTCGAAAATACCGAGGCTGCAAATCTTGAGAGCGGTGAGCAGTTTCTGACTTTGTCTTAACCTCACATCAAGCGTTCTCCAGAGGTATGCCAGAATCGCCCCATATACCAGCATGTAGCCCAGGGCGGCGTAGAGGGTTCCATATTCAACAAGCACAGAATACCCGTGGGAAAGCATGAGAGTAAAGTCCGCACCCATAACGCACAGGGCAAGAAGCGAATAGAGGGGTCGTTTTGTCAAACGGTTAAAGATCAGGAAGGCGATTGTGAGTACGATGAGCCCAGGAAAGCGGAACACGGCTCCAAATTGGTAAGCATTGCTGCCCAGATAGAAGATGCAAACCAAGAGCAAACCTGCATAAGCACACATCATTATCACGGATATTGTCTCAAGTGCGGTGTCGCCTTTGAGTTTCTTTTGCAAGAAGACGCTGATGAATGCATGGGTAAGTGCGATGACCAGCGTAACGCCTGTTGAAGTCAGGAACATATAGTACATCGATGGTGATGCACCAAACCCTTGATAAGGGAACAGTCCCCCAAAGAATAGACCAGACGCAAGGCAAACGGTAACAAAGAGTATTCCAATAAATAGGGCTTTATTCAGTACGTGCAAGAGTATCCGCTTCGCCTTGCTTTCAATCTGTCGTGTTGAAACAAAAAGCAGATAGGAGAGGACTGCGGCACTAACGACCTGAATAATCAATGCGCTCCTGGTGACAATGATCGATTCTGAACCCACGAGAACCTGAGTAAGCTCGAAGGAGAAAAACATCGCAATCACAGCTATCAGCGACAGGAACAAAGACACAGCAAGCCCAAGCCGATAGGTCTTTTGATAACAGATGACATTACCTATCGTGATAAGGACTATGGAAAGCAGTTGGTACACGACGATAAAGAGCATGTTGATCTGGTTTATTCCACCAAAGTACGCAACACACAAGGACACAATCATCCCTATATGGATCAGAATGCTCACGAGTAGAGAATTCGAGAGCTTCAAAAGGACAAGGCTTATCGCCATCCATACGAGCAGGAATGCGAAGGCGGCGATATCGCCGATGGCATTGAAGTACATATGGGTGAGCAGGATGGAAATGAAGAACGATCCGCAGCCGCAACCGAGAAGTGCAGAGGTGAAGTAGTTCTTCTTGCGCATCGTGAGCACGACTCCGACTACGGTCAGAATTGAGCTGAGCAGATACATGAGGATGATCTTTATAGTGTCGGTCAGTGCGGGGATGACGAGAACTCCCAGGAAAATAAGTCCGAGGAACACCAGTATCGCGGCGATGATGCCGATGATGTTTCGTCCGACCAGGTTTTCCATCGACCTTGAGGGTTTTTTCTGCTGGAAGTCTTGGAAGGACTGTGGGGGCGGGAAGAGAGTGCTTGGCGGTGGGTAGGCAGAAGCTGCCGTGGAGTGCAGGGAAGCTGGCGGCGGATATGTCGGAGCCGGGGGCTGGTAGGGGGATGTCGAGGGCTGGTAGGCTGAAGCTGGCGACGGGTACAGAGAAGTCGAAACTGGGTCTGTTAAAACTGCTGCAGGACGTAGAGTAGTCGAGGGCTGGTCTGCGAAAATTGCCGCAGGACGTAGGGGTGCACCGAGAGGTGCAGGATACAAGGGCGATTCAAGAGGTGCAGGGTATGCAGGAGACACGCTTGCTATAGGATACGCAGCCTGCACGGTCGGCATTGCTGGCGTGGGCTGCAAAGCCGCCATGGCTGGTGCAGGCTGCAGAGGTACTCCAAGTGGCGGAGGATAGGCAGATGATGCAGGCGGCGGGGGATAAGCAGGGGACTCAAGCGG
>WQXX01000036.1 GCA_009781535.1 Coriobacteriia bacterium
AACGACGAATGCGGCTAACGAGATAGGTATGCCCAGTTCTGCCAATTTGTCCTTTGCCGCGATCGTGTTCTCTCTTAATGTGATCTTGTTCTCACGCTCGATGATCGCAGCCTCGTTTTTGGCGCGTTCTTCCTTTTCCCTTGTCTCCGCATCGAGTTTCGATATCCGCTCATATTCGGCTATTGCGTCTTTGATGGCTTTATCTGCCTTGTTCTGCACCTCATTGACGCGCTTTGATACGAGACGGTCGAAATCCTTTTGGGTGAAGGTCTTTTCAGTTGCGCCCCCGCTTTTATCGCCTTGGTCAGTTTCGGTTTGCGGTTCCTCAACTGGGCTGGTCTCATCTATCATGGTAAACTCCTTCGATTTAACGCCTCTCGGCTATACTATATGTTGAGCATTATAGCACATATTGACGTATTGAGTAGCACATTTTGTATCTTTGTCGGATTTAAGTTGCTGGTAAGTTGCTGGTAAGTTGCTGGTAAGTTGCTGGTAACAAAAAAGCCGCCCGTAGGCGGCTAGATATTAATTGAGTGTGATTAGATTGCATCAGGTAGAACAAGCGTTTTCCAATTCTTCAATATTGACGATTATTGGATATCCGTAAGCTGATGAATAGAACTTATGAGTTGATATCAAATCGCTCTGAATATCCTCTGGTATTGAACAAAGATTTACTGCCTTATAGATTGCGCTGTTGGTTCCATGACCAACTACCTCAAGGTATTCACGCTCCTCATAACTTATAAGCATATAACTAATATCCTCCTATAATCTGTTTTACTAATTGTACCACACTTTGTGACAATTGTCTCTTACCGCCTTCCATATACTCTGCATAAGCCTCTGACAAAAATTCACTGATAGTTTCCAACGCATATCCGCTCAAATCCTCTTTTTTGGCTTGACCGAATAGCCTGTATAGTTCTGTTTTTTGGGTTGTCGGACTGTCCTTAATAATATCAATACCGAACTGACTGTTAACTCCGTGCATTAACTCATGGATAACTAAACCGAAAGGTTCTCTTGATGCCCACCACTCACGATCATTTTGATTCCGAATAAAAGCCTTAAAATCATCATCAAAAACATGACCAATATACAGTGTGCGGGTCTCTGAATCAAAGGAAGCTTCAGATTTTCTCCTTTTCTTCAGTTCAGGATCATATATGACAGCATTTACTTCTAACCCAGGAAATTCTTCCTTCATTTTTGATATTGCTGTATTGATACAATTCGCTGTGTACAGCTTGTCAACATCAGATCCTTTCATAGCTTCATAATTCGTGTATGGGATATTTAACACTTCCTCAGCGTATTTTTTTGCGTCAGAGATATTGTCAAACGACGTGCGACCTCCATGCCAGTTTTCAGCTTCTACATTCTCATTTTGATCATCGTTTTCATCTTCTTCGTCATACCACCAAGGTTTTTCATTATATGCTTTTAAGTCCTCAATATGACTACCTACAATTATCTCATCTTGTATACCAAGAGGCTTCAGAACATCGTCACGTATGAGTTGGTCAGATACAACAGGTTTCGTATTCCCACTGTTTGCTGCCCACTGCTCATACGGGATATTCGGTATTACCTCGTTCTCGCCTGTCTCAAGGTTTCTTGCACGCCTGAGAGTAGGTGCATATTCATCACCGAAATATGCGATCACTGTGCTTCTACAGCGCGGGTGCATCGGTGGGAAGTTGACGCCGACCTTCATATCTTTCAGATTGAACCTCTTTCCATCGAGCTTTTGGCAGATCGGGCTTGTGCGGTAATCGAGTGTAGCAAGGTACTCATACTGCTCGACACCCATATCCTCATAAGCCTTAGCCTCAGCTTGGTTATGGAAGTAGTTGCTCTCCGTCCGTATGAGCCTGTCTGCGTCGCTCTTGCTTGCATTGAACCTCTCACGTACCTCACGAGACATCTTCTCTTTTGAAGCCCCTGTCATGACACCTCTGGTCATGATGTCGCTGAGTGCATCTGCGAGGTCGTCGGTGTTGTCCCATATGCGCTGTGAGTAGTTCTTTCCGCTCCACGGGTAGTTGAGCACTTGGTTTAAGGTCAATTCGTCAAGCTGGTTGAAGCCTATGCTCCTGTCGAATGCGGTGAAGGTGTCTTGTATCGTGGAGTTGTAGATGCCTTTCATGATGTCTTTGTGCGTCTGCGTCTGTATGGCGTATTCCTTGTATGCCAGTTTCTTTGCTTCTGCGTATATGTCACCTTTGAGCTTTTCAAGATGTGTGATGCGGCTTTTGTCGCCCTGTTGGGTCTACGCGCCTGGCGCCGCTCCACATCTCTCTAATACTCCAGCACTTTACTCCTCCGCGCATCCTGCGTCGGATCATCCATGTATAATGGACTGGAACTGCGATAACCATGTATCAGGTGGAGCTGTGGAGATACAAGCTTTCCCAGTCTCTCTTCCGATCAAGTAGGTGGGTATGCGTAAAAGAATAATAAAAGCGCTGTTGTCGCTTGCATTGTCCATTGCGCTCCTTTTCTGTTTGACGTTTGCCCTGAATACTCCCATTGGTAATAACATCTATCTTATTCTCGGCGCTTACTCGTCTTCTCTTATTGGGCAACTCGCAATCTTTTTTCTCGTTGTTTTGTTTTGTGTTCTCTTCTTCATAAACGTGTATCAATTGATGGGTAACAGGATTCCTCGTCTGCTCATTAGAATCGATGCTATCGCTTATCTGCTGGGTTTATTCGCGATTGTCATGCTCAAAAGCCGTTGGATGCAAGGGGTGAATCTCGATATCCTCGATCTGTATGCCCAGCTTTACTGGGAGCCTTTACAGGTTGTATTCAATATCCTCTTCTTCATCCCACTTGGCGCGCTAATCTTCAGGTATATCAAATCCCCTTTGAAAGCGTTTCCTCTTGCGCTGGGTATCATCGTTCTCATCGAAATCCTGCAATTTGTTTTCCATTCAGGGTTTACAGATATTGTCGACGTAGTGATGAACATGCTTGGTTTTGCAATAGGCTATATGACTTTCGACATTCTGCGCGACAAAGGCTTTCATATTGTTGCGCTTGATAAAAAACACGTTAGAATCGCTTTTCCGCAGAAAAGCCATAGAAAAAACGAGGCTTTGCAGGACGACAAAGAACAGCCAGGCAGCCCCAAGAAGCGCTTTAAGGAAATAGCCTCAGCGAATACAAAGCTCATCGCAGTTATTTCGACAGCGCTCGTCTTAACAGTGCTATTTTTCGTCGGCGCTGCGTTTTTTAACCTTGAGGATTATCTGCCTAAGGACCCACAACCCATAGAATCCCCCAATCCCATTCTGAGTTCGCTGCCAAAGAGCTCGCTGACTGTTGAGGAAACACGAGAAATAATCGAGGGCATTGGTCTTTTCAGGGTTAACGGTATTGAGAGTTCGAACAGCTGGATTGAGGTTGATGAGTCTGGCGCATTACATTCAGCCGGCGACATCCAAGGCTGGGATACATGGTTGCGGACTGATGGTAATAAATATCATTGTCTTTGGTTCTGTGTTTACGAAACGCTTGGCGGGGTCACGGTAACACATGTCATTCCTCTTATCGTAACTCCGCAGACAGAGATTTCCTGGGACAAAGAAAAGTATGAGGGAGACCTCGCAGAGAATTTTCCTCAAAACTTCCTTTCTTTTGACAACCTTGCGGTATATACCCTGCAAGATGGGTGGTTTCAGGCAGAAAGCCTGTTCTTATCTCTAAACGATGACAAAGTTGCAAGAAACGACGCCAGTTTTAATTTCATATCTCTTAGCGAGGACACGCAGAGATACGCGGGTTTTGAGGGAGGATACTGGTTTGAAGCGCAAGAAGGGAAAAGAAGTACGTTGCAGTCGATTCTCGAAAGGACTTCCCTTTTAAGGGTTCGAGAGAACTATATAGCGATGCGCATCCCTGACAGAGTCGGTTCTGCATTGATATGCCATATACTGATTGTTCAATTCGAAGACGGCTTGTCATTGCCATACAGTGGGCCCGAGCCTGGCAGGCAACTGTACGTAACCCTCAAAAACGGAAAGCTTATCCTGGTTGAATAAGACGCACGCGCGGAAAGAAGGCACTGGTTTATTCCTAGGCTCCATATTTACAAGGAACTTATCTGACAACACACGCAAAGAACCCGCAAGTCAGCAATCAAGAAGCCAGCGCAGGGCATTCTTCGTAACGATTCCTTCATGGTTACCGTCCGGGTCATCATCAAGGGTCAGGATGAGCTTAGGATGGTTGTCGCCAATTGCTCTCAGGGGTCGCAGCTCTCGAGCCAAAGTATCCTCGTCGCGTATGCTTGCCGCTATCTGGATATACAGTGTAATACCATCACGTGTCGCCATGAAATCAATCTCAGTGCGGTCAACCTGCCCGACAAAGACCTCGTAGTCTCGTCGTAGCAGCTCAAGATACACAACATTCTCAAGGATATGCCCGACATCAAGGTTTTGCCCACCGAGCAGCATGAAGCGCAATCCAATATCAACAGCATAGTATTTCTCAAGAGTTGCCAACTCCTGTTTACCCTTGACGTTATATCGTCGTGCTTCATAGAAAAGCTGGCTCTCCCTGAGCGCTTCCAGATACTTTTCGACAGTTCGCTGATCGATCTTACGACCGAAAGAGGTCATAGTATGTGCGATTTTTGTTGATGACAAGGTTTTCCCGACGTTGTTGAATAAGAACCTCGCGACGCTTTCGAGCATTAAAGCGTCGTTGATTCTCTTTCTGAATATAATGTCCTTGAGGAGTATCGAGTTATACAGCGCTCGCAAGTATTCAAGGACGTCCTTTTTCACCTCATCAATTTGAAGTGTATAGGGAAAGGAGCTGTTTTCCAAATATGTGCGGTATAACTCCTGCAACAGCGCTGAACTGAAACCTGTGGAAACACCTTTTGCCTCACAGTATTCGGCAAATGAAAGCGGTAGCATTTTGACCTCAATAAAACGCCCTGTCATCAGGGTAGCAAATTCGCCTGAAAGCAGCTGCGCGTTTGATCCTGTGATATAGAGATCGACATTCTTCTTGATATAGAGACTGTCGATTGCTTTCATAAAACCTTCGACGTGTTGGATCTCATCGAGGAAGACATAGTTCATTTGCGTAAGGCTGAGTCTTTCTGTCACATAGTCGTAAAGCTTGCGATAATCCCTGATGTCCTCGAATTCGATGTCCTCAAAATTGATATATACGACTTGCGCCTTTGAAACCCCCGCATTAAGAAGGTATTCCATAAAGGATTCTAAGAGTGTGGACTTGCCGCAACGTCGCACACCAGATATGACCTTGATGATTTGTCTGTCACGATTGCGAATCAAGGTCTCAAGATATGTCTTTCTTTCGATGATCCTCATGCTTCCTCCAGAGACAGTCATTGGGTTGAGATATTTGTCGGTCTCATATTTGCAACATTATAATCCAGAAACTTGTAAATGAAAACATTTTTGCGGAAAAGAATGCGAAAATGTACTCGAAAACTGTACTATTGACCGTAGAAGACATATCTGCTCTGCCGATTTTCAACACTCTGATTACCTTACATGCTTGGCATCATGCCTGCCATGTATAATCAACGGACACAACGATAGCCACGTATCAGGTGGGTTGAGCAGATGTAGTCTCTCAGTTTCTCTACCAAAGGTAGGTGGGTATGCGAAGAAAACTAGAAGCAACGGTGTTATCGCTCTCATTATCCGTTTTATTCTTTTTTGGTCTGTTCCTTGTCACCGACAGCGCTTCCAGTATCATCATTTCTGGAATACTGGGAAGATATGCGCATCTCCTGTATGAAAACCCATTCGTTTACTATGGTTTTCTTGGAATTATCAGCATTGTCTTTTTCGTGACTGTATACCAGCTGCTGCGCAACAGGGTTTCCCGGTTTCTCATAAGTGCTGAGGCGATAGTGTACTTGCTAGCAGTTCTTGCCATCGTTTTCCTGAAAAGCCTTTGGTTGCCAGGTCTAAATCCTGAAGGCGTCGGTTTTGTAGGATCGATTACATGGAGTCCGAACCTGCATCTTTTCCACATCTTTCTCTTTCTCCCTATTGGCGCGATGACCTTCCGATACATAAAATCACCCTTAAAGGCGTTTCTTATGGTGCTTGCCACCATTGTTGTCATCAAAATCCTGCAATATGTTTTCAATTTTTGGGTGCTAGACATAATGGATTTGGTGGCGATCATACTTGGTTTTGCAGCAGGGTTTGTTACTCTTAGCATGCTGTATGCAAGAGGTTTTCGGATTAGCACGCTTGATAAATGGCGCTTCAAGATTGTATCTCCGCAGAAACAGGTTGTTGAAGATGACGACTCGGAACCTGAGAAGACCTTGTCGCATAATCCTCTGAAGTGGTTCAAGAAAAAAAGTGCGGCAGACAAAAGAATCATCATAATAGCGATAGCTATGGTGCTTGCCATCGCAGTATTGTTCATTATCGATTTTGCGCTCTTTAACCCAGAGGACTATTTGAGATACTAGAATACATGGTTGCTACATTTACCCGAGGGTGGCAGCCTTCGAGTGTTCCAAATAGCAAAAGTATCGGAAAAGAATTTCCAACAAAGCCCTTGCAATTCTCTGTTTAATGTATTATTGTATTAGGCACTTAGTACAGTAATACAAATGAGGGTGGCATGAGAGATAGTAAGTGGGATCGGTAGAGAGATAGTTGGTGGGAGCGGTAGAGAGGTAGTTGGTGGGAGCGGGAGCGAGCCAGCGGGAGCGGAAAGAGCGGGAGCGAGCCAGCAGTAGCGAGTCAGCGGGAGCGGAAAGAGCGGGAGCGAGCGAGCTTACGCAGGAACCAGCAGTAGCGAGCGTTATAATGACTGTAACAGACAAACAGAAATGAGGGCGCCATGGGGCTTTTAGTTGTTGATTCTCTCTCAAAGCGTTTCAAGGACCTGCAGGTTCTTGACCAGCTTTCCTTTGAAGTTGAGGAGGGCAGCGTCTTTGGGTTCATTGGAAAGAACGGCAGTGGCAAGACCACGACGATGAAGATCATCACCGGCTTGCTGAAAGCCGAGGGAGGGCAGGTCTACATCAAGGGCAGGAAGGTCGAATTCGGGGAGACTCCCACGAACCATCTGCTCGGATACCTGCCTGACGTGCCCGAGTTCTACAGTTTCATGAACGCGTATGAGTACCTGAGCTTCTGCGGGCGGGTAACCGGCATGAACTCGACGGATATAGACCGCAAGGCGACAGAGCTCATCGCGCTTGTCGGCTTGCAGGACAGCGCAAAACGGCGCATAAGGGGTTATTCCCGTGGCATGAAACAACGGCTCGGCATCGCCCAGGCTTTGGTTCATGACCCGGTCCTGCTCATCTGTGACGAGCCGACAAGCGCTCTTGACCCACAGGGGAGAAGCGAGATCCTTGCTATCCTAAGCCAGGTTCGCGAGCGCACGACGGTATTGTTCTCGACGCACATCCTGGCTGACGTCGAGCGCATCTGCGACACCGTTGGCGTATTAAATGATGGAAAGATCGTACTCGGTGGCAACCTTGAGAGGATCAAGAGCACCCATCGGCGCGATACGATCGCCCTTACGCTTGACGGAGTCTCCCTTGCGGGTCTGGATACTCTGGCTACTGAGCTGCGTGCCCTGCCTTTTGTTGAGCGTCTCAGCTTGCAGGGTATGGCGATGCTCGTCGATGTGAAGTCGGTACAAGAGGATGGGCAACAGCTCCTGGCTCAACTGGTCGAAAAGCGTCTGACCCTATTAAGCTATCAGGTCATAGAACCCACACTTGAGAATCTTTATTTGGATGTGATCGCATGAACGGATTCAGTGCATTCTTATCGAAAGAACTTCTCCAGGCCCTTCGCAGCATGCGGTTTTTGATTGTGGTTGCCGCATTCCTGATTCTAGGTCTCATGAACGCCCCCTTGGCAAAGTTTACGCCACAGATACTGGAGCTGGCTGGCGTGGGTGAGATGCTTGAAGGCTTGATCCCGCCGACGCCTGTGGCTTTTGACGCTTGGGCACAGTTCTTCAGCAATATCGCGCAGATGGGGATACTTGCTATCCTGTTGCTCTGTGGCCCGATGCTGTCCTGGGAAAAAAGCAAAGGCACTTTGGTTCTGCCCTTAACCAAAGGTTTGGGGAGAATGAGCGTCGTCCTCATCAAGTTCATCGTGATGACCTTGCTGTGGACGCTGGGCCTGCTGGTTGCATCGCTCGTATCATGGGGGTGCACGCTCGTGCTCTTTCCCGGCGAGACGGTCGAATACCTTGCCCTCGGTATCTTCCTGCTCTGGCTTTTAGGCGTATTCCTTCTGGCGTTGGTACCGCTCTCATCGGTGCTCTTCAGAGGGAGCATGAGCGGTCTGATCCTTCCGGGTGCGGTGCTCTTTATCTTCCTCATCGCGTTGGCTTTCCCCAACCTCATTTCCTGGAACCCGCTTTTACTGGGTCAAAACAGCGTTCTTCTTCTGATTGGAGCCGCAGAAACCGGCGACTTTCTTGCTCCCAGCCTCGTGGCAGGCATCACCGCCATTGTTACACTTGTTGCCGCCCTTATCAGCTTCCGCAAGGCTGCGCTGTAAGCTTTTCATCATCGTTCTGTAGCCCGAGACGACATCTGTCGTCTCGGGCTACAACATTTTTATCAACAAAACAGTGACAAAACTTGATATTCTCTGACTTAGATTTTATTATAAGCAAAGCTAAAACATACATGCAAAAACTGTTGAAGATTTCGACATGGAAGGAAAGGAACGGATTATGGGAAAGATACTCGGAATTGATCTTGGCACTACCAACTCGGCGATGGCGGTCATGGAGGGCGGAGAGCCTACCATCATTGTAAATGCCGAAGGGGACCGTACGACCCCCAGTGTCGTGGGCTTTCGGAAAGACGGCGAGCGCGTGGTGGGCAAAGCCGCGAAGAACCAGGCAGTAACCAATCCAGAGAACACGATATCATCCATCAAGCGCTTCATCGGGCGCAATTACAGCGAGACGTCTGCCGAACGCACGACGATTTCTTACAACGTCAAGAGCGGCAAGGACAGCCGCGTGCAGATCGGCATCAATGGCAAGGACTACACGCCGGAAGAAATCAGCGCGATGGTGCTTCAGAAGCTCAAGACAGACGCCGAAAAGCATACAGGCTCGCCTATCACACAGGCGGTCATCACCGTACCGGCTTATTTCAATGACTCCCAGCGTCAGGCGACCAAGGACGCCGGCCGCATCGCCGGCCTTGAGGTCTTGCGTATCGTCAACGAGCCCACAGCGGCAGCGCTTGCCTATGGCCTTGACAAGAACGGACGCGATGAGAAGGTCCTCATCTTCGACCTCGGCGGCGGCACCTTTGACGTCTCGGTCCTCGAGCTCTCAGAGGGCGTCTTTGAGGTGCTTTCCACCAACGGCGACAACCACCTCGGTGGGGATGACTGGGATCAGCGGGTCATCAACTGGCTGGCTGACAAGTTCAAGTCAGACAATGGGATAGACC
>WQXX01000037.1 GCA_009781535.1 Coriobacteriia bacterium
ATCAGCAAGCCGCTCGTCCAAGACACGGGCATAATAGCAGGTGTACTCCTTGGACGTGAAGGCGTTAAGCTCAGCGCCCATGGCGTCAAAGGACATCGAGATGTCAAGCACCGAGCGCTTCTCAGTGCCTTTGAACATCATATGCTCCATAAAGTGCGAGAGCCCCAGCTGATCTGGTTTCTCGTCACGTGAACCGACACGGTACCATACGCCCAAGGCTACTGAACGTACCGAGTCAACCCGCTCGGTAAGAATCGTCAAACCGTTTGAAAGCGTGCTTTGCTCGTAAAACATATGTTACCTCTTTAGTATCTTATAAACATTGCAGTCGTCTAATCGTTTTAAGCAGTACAGTTTGACTGCGGTACTGTTTTGTCAGCTTAGAAGCGTTAGCGTCAACTGATGCTATGTCAGTGCCTGCGACGAGGTGTGCGATTGTCGTCATCACGCTCGGTGCGTTTGCCGCCTCCGCCGCCGTAGCCACCGCCTCCGCCGCCATAGCCGCCGCCGCCGCCATAGCCGCCGCCATGTCCACGGTTGCCGTCGCGACTGCCGTCACGTCCGCTATCACGTCCGCCGCTATAGCTGCGTCCGCCGTCACCTTCGCTGCTGCTTGGTGGAGCCGGAGGCTTATCGAGGCGGTCAAGCGAGATCTTGTCTTTCTCATCGATCTCTATGATCCGCACATGCACCTTCTCCCCTATGCTCAAAACATCCTCAACCTTACCTACACGGCCTTGCGCGACCCTGCTGATATGCAGCAGGCCGTCTTTGCCCGGCAGCAACTCGACAAAAGCGCCAAAGGTCTGAATAGAAACCACGGTGCCGTGGTATTCCTCCCCTACCTCGGGAACCTTAACGATCATCTCTATGCGGCGTCTGGCTTCCTCGCCGCCGGTATCCTTTGACGCGATATAGATGGTTCCGTCTTCAGTGACCTCGATTGTTGCGCCTGTATCCTCCTGAAGCCCACGAATGACCTTGCCGCCCGTACCGATGACGTCACGGATCTTATCGACCGGTATCTTTATAGAAATGATGCGTGGGGCAAATTCGCTTAAGTCCTCACGCGGAGCGGTGATTTCTTCATCCATCTTGCCAAGGATATGGATACGACCCTGTTTTGCCTGTTCTAAAGCTTTCGAAAGGATCTCGACTGTCAGACCCTTGGCTTTGTTATCCATCTGAAGGGCCGTGATGCCAAACTCGGTACCGCAAACCTTGAAATCCATATCACCTAAGAAATCCTCCAGACCCTGGATATCAGAAAGCACTGCTACGTCGTCGCCCTCTTTTATCAGGCCCATGGCGATGCCGGAAACCGGCCTTGCAATCGGCACGCCGGCGTCCATCAATGCCAGGGATGAGGCACAGGCAGAAGCCATTGAGGATGATCCATTGGATTCCATAACCTCGCTGACGATACGTATTGAATACGGGAAGAGTTCCTCTGCCGGTAAAACAGGCAGCAAGGCACGCTCGGCCAAGGCGCCATGCCCTATCTCGCGGCGTTTTGGAGCGCCTATGCGCCCGGTTTCTCCCGTACAGAAGGGCGGGAAGTTATATTGATGCATATATTTCTTGCGTTCCTGCGGGTCAATGGTGTCAAGACGCTGGGATTCGTTGAGCATTCCAAGGGTCAACACGCTTAAGACCTGTGTCTGTCCACGTGTGAACAAACCCGACCCATGCGCACGTGGCAAGTATCCGGCAATCGAGGTGATGGGACGGATCTCATTAACCAAACGTCCATCGACGCGCTCACCCGTGGTGAGCACCATAGTACGCATAGCCTTTTTTTCAAGCTCCTTGAGCTTAGCGGCGATGTCTTTTCCCCACAGGGACAGTTCATCTTCAGAAAAACCTGCCCGTATCTCATCCATAAGCACATCGACCTTGGCAACGCGCGATTGTTTGTCCTCATCCTTTAACGCCGCGCTCATCGCATCAAAATACGCAGATACACGCATGGCGACCTCAGGGTTGGGCGCATCAAGCTGGTATTCCTTGATTGCAGGAGCCACTTTGTCGATGAATCGAGACTGTGCTTCGCAAAATGCTGCGATAGCCTCTTGCCCAAACTGCATGGCAGCAAGAATATCCTCTTCGGATACCTCCTTGGCTCCACCTTCGACCATTGTTATACAGTCTGGAGTGCCAGCAAGCGTAAGCTCGATATCGGAGGCTTCCTCTTCCTCAAAAGTCGGGTTGACGATGAACTCCCCGGTAAGCGTATTGCGTGCAATGCGTACACCGGCAGCAGGCCCGTCAAACGGTACGCCGCCCACTAACAGTGCGGCAGAGGCGCCCATGATGGATATAACATCAGGTTGGTTGACCTGATCTGCGGATAGGATGGATGCAACGATCTGTATCTCATTGCTAAACCCTGCCGGAAAACCTGGACGCACCGGACGGTCTATCATGCGCGCCATCAGCGTCGCTTCATCCGATGGACGCGTCTCACGCTTGATATAACCACCTGGGATCCGCCCCACCGCATACATACGCTCGACCACGTCGACGGTCAGCGGCAGGAAATCATAATCCCGACGCTCTTTTGCAACGACTGCTGTGACTAAAACGATGGTGTCCCCCTGTGTTACCACAACAGCCCCTGTGGATTGCTTGGCGATCTCGCCTGTTGTCAGGGTGTACTCTTTTCCGAACAGTTCAAAACTCTCAGTAATTTTTGCCATTTCCTCTTCTTTCTTCTCGCCCCTTCATGGGCGCATCCTCTTGTCCCGCACGCGAGACGATTCATCTTGTCCCATTTGCGGGACTCCTCTTTGCAAGACGCAACGACGCCTCGCTTTCATTGACCTGCTCCATGCAGACATATCGCCTGCACAGAGCTATCGCCTGCCGCAAGCAGGCCTCTATAACGACGATGCCCAGTCTGTCTGGGCATCGAATTCAGAGCACGTTGTTAGACATTGTCCCTGATACCGAGCCGAGCGATGAGGGTTCGATAGTTCTGGATGTCGTTTTTCTTGATGTAGGTGAGCAAACGGCGGCGTTTACCTACCAGCATGAGCAACCCACGACGCGTGTGATGATCCTTCTTGTGGACCTTGAGATGCTCGGTTAATTCGCGGATACGCTGGGTAAGCAGCGCAACCTGGACTTCGACGGAGCCTGAATCGCTCGCGTCCTTACCATACTCAGAGATGATCTGAGCCTTCTGTTCCTTGGTGAGAGGCATGATTCCACCCTTTCTTTAAATTCGCCCTTCAGCTAAGTAATGCGTTGGTGGAAACGTCATCCTGAGCAGAGGGTATTGACACAACCTGTCTAGTATAGACTATTTTGATAAAAAGTCACGCAAAAACACTGATGATTTGAGCGTAATACCCAGATGAGCCGCAATCCATTCTTCCGCTAAGCCCAGCAGTACCACTCCAACACTGTGCAGCGCCTTTATATCGCCCGCGATTTCCTGACCATTGCTACCTTTGCTACAGTCAGCCAGGCTCGCTTCAATCTCAACAAAACGCGCTCCCAGGCACATACGCAACCAACCGACTAGAGCTGGATTGAGACTGGTCGCCTCGGCAGCAGAAGCGTCAGCGCACACTTGACACAAAAGGCCGCCTTCTTCTACCGACCACATACAAGATGCATCCAAAGCTGATAAAGCCTCCCCATCTTGCTCGCCAGGCAGCTCAAGTGGCGTTCCGCACTGAGCGCACTCGTCCAGGGCAGGCAGGTAGCCAATCTGCCCGGCACATTTGAACAAAGCCGCCGCCAGGACAACCTCGATACCTTCAAAGACCACGGATCCCAGACAGCGCAAAGCCTCCTTTGTCATGGGAAACAGGCGCGGCTCTGCATCCGCCTCGCGCGTGGCAGCCTCGAGGAACTCGCAGAGCGCTGCAGCGGCAGTCAAACGCCCGGGATCTGCACGACAGGCAGTATGTGGTTCGACAAGACGGACCTCGCTGATGATATCAAGCGAGCGCCCGCAACTGAACAATCCCTCGACAACAGAAAGCAACTCAAGGCGCGAGGCAGATGCTCCGGGCTTGCGAGCTCCCTTTGCAACTGCGCGTATTTGGCTCCCGCTGTCAGAAAGCAGCGTGATGATGAGGTCTGTCTCCCCGAGTTTTGTCTTCTTTAATACGATGCCGCGTGCGGTGTAGCTGGGCATGTGCTCACTTGATAATCGTAAAGTTACCAATGAACGGCAAGGGTTTGCAGGCGCCGTTTGCAGCGTTGATGATACCTAGAACGATAAACGCAACAGGAACAAGCCACAGTATCCCCAATAGAGTCATGATGATGTTATATATTGCCCAAGCTCCGAGGCCAAATGAGAAAATCGCTGACAAGATGGCAGAGAAGATGGAAAATGTTACACCGAACGCACAATTGAAGATGAAGAGTATGGTGCCCTGATTTGTGTGGTATTTGGCAAATGGAGAAGTGCGATGGACTCCTGCAATCAACGGAACAAAGAAGATTATATATGCCAGGATTGCCATCGCCTTGTTTGCCTGTATATCATTCGCGCCGCCTACCGGTTGTCCTCCGGGCATGACGGGAGGTTGATAAGCGTATGATGCCTTGGGCGGAGCCTCAGATGCAGGCTCAGGATTCATTGGAGCACCACATACCGAGCAAAAAGCCGAACCATCAACAATCTCTTTACCGCATTTCGTACAAAACGCCATGAGACACTCCTTTCATTACAGGTTTAGATCTTTGCCGCGCTTTGCATAGTATACTATCTTCTCGATAACAGTTTTCTCATCAATCGGTTTTGGCAGATGATCGTCCATACCTGATTCCAGACAACGCTCGATATCCTCCTTGAATACATTGGCTGTAACCGCAATCACGGGGATCGTCTGCGCTCGAGGGTTATCCATCGCACGTATAGCCTTGGTCGCCCGATAACCATCCATCTCAGGCATCTGTATATCCATGATGATAAGGTCGTAGCGATCGGGGTCTTCTGCGAACTTCTCGACCGCTATCAGCCCGTTGTTGGCGATGTCGATCGAGATATTCGTTTGCTCAAGCAAAGCGACAAAGATGTCCTGGTTAATCAGTACGTCCTCGGCGAGAAGGATATGGACGTCAGAAAGATCAGGAACGTCATTATCGGTATCGGTCTTGATATCAAGAGCCTTCAGCTTGGTATTTTCTGCAATACTCATGAAGTGAGCGCGTACGTCGTCATCGCTTTCTGCGACCAGCAGCCTGATATCCTCAGAGTGGATGCCGTCAAAGACCGCGCTGTCCTGATGAGAAGTGCACTCGAGGTCCACGTCAAAGTAAAACGTTGAGCCGACGCCCAGTTCGGATTCGACCCAGATATGCCCGCCCATCTTCTCGATGATGTTTTTTGAAATAACAAGACCCAGGCCCGTCCCTCCAAACTTCCGCGAGACACTGCCATCCGCTTGCTCGAATGCATTAAACAGGCGCGCGGTTTGTTCAGGCGTCATACCGATGCCGGTATCGGATATGGAAAAGCGAAGCGTGCTGACAGTCCCTTTTTGCGCGATTCTATCGATTGCCAGCGTAATCTTTCCACCTTCAGGGGTAAACTTGATCGCATTCGACAGCAGGTTCGTGAGTACTTGCGAGAGCCTTAGATCATCAGTTATGTAGTTCAGATTCAGGTTCTTGCCCAGCGCAACACTGAACTTCTGATGCTTCTTCTCGACGTTATCGATGATGATATTGCAGATTTTCATCAGGGTTTTCTCGATATTTATCGGAACCATATCGAGCTCGAACTTGCCTGCTTCTATCTTTGACATATCCAAAACGTCGTTGATGATGCCGAGAAGATGTGCCGAAGATGTGCCGATGGTAGAGAGGCAATACTTCAGCTTGGCGATATCATCGGAACCTTCTGCGATCTTTGTCATCCCGATGATTGCATTCATGGGCGTGCGCATCTCATGGCTCATACGCGAGAGGAAATCGCTCTTTGCCTTCGCCGCTGCCTGAGCATTCTCCTTTTCTTTCATGAGGTCAGTGACGTCGATTGCGATACCAAGTATGCTATTCTCGACATCCTCGTCCATCATGATCTCTTTGAGTATGATAGAAAAGCATATGTCGCCAAACCAGATTGTTAACGTATTGCCTGCCTGTCTGGAAGCCAGCAGTACCTGTCCAGCAAGGTATTCCTTGCAGGTCAGTTGCGGTATTAAGCCAGGCTCGTCGTCCTCGTCCTCGTCGTCATCAACAACAAACGGGAGCTGGGGCTGTGTCGCACTGAAGCAATCCTGCTCACTGAATGAGAAGACCTTTGAGAGAAACTCCGCAGTTGAGATATCCCCGAAGTAGTTAATGAACTGCCTGTTTTTGAAATACGTGTCAGAATCCTTGCTCATGATAAAAATCGCCTCTGGCAGGTTGTCCAGATACAAGGTTATGGAATCAAGCGTCTGGTTTATCTGCTTCACAACGTTTTTGATATCGCCTTTGTATTCCTCGAGATCGTTTCGCACGCCGAGTTTACCGATGCGTGCGGATTCAAACAGCCTTCCCGCGCTGCCAATCATCTTCTGATACGTAAGGCTCATGTTTCTGATGGCATGACCGAGCATGCCGATCTCGGTATGCTGCTTTAAGGCCAGTTCTGACGTTGAGGTATAGACATTGCCTTCTGCAAGTTCATACGCTGTTTCTGTAAGGCTGCTCAAAGGCGTCGTGATACTGCGACGTAGGAAGAAGAATATGATGAGGACGATGATGAAAGCAGACGCCATAATGACCGCGTTGAACAGAAAGGTTGATGCTGCGATGGCCTTATTCATTGCTTCCAAGCTCAGATCGGACCCAAAAACCGCGATTACCTCGCCTTTTTCATTCAATATCGGTGCATACGCATAGTAAAGCTCGCCATATACGTCGAATTGATTATATTGGACCCGTTCCATCTGCACTCTCGTTTGATAGACAACTTCTATCGTCTCCAGACTGATATCACACGTTCCTAAACCGTCCATTTCTATTGAGTTGTATTCTTCAATATCCTCTGCATCAAAGATAAAGGTCAATAGCTTTTCCCCGTCGTTTGATACCAAGCCGGTATCTGCCATAACGTACAAATAAGTTGAGTGGCTGACCTCTTTGAGACGCCTTAATTCAGCGATGATATTCCAATAGTCCTCGGTTTTGAATTCCGACATTTCTATATGAAATTGTGCTAGACTATTTAGCAGTTTTTGCTGTTCTTCCTTTGGAGCGCCTTCATCCTGAAGCCTCTTGAGCTCTAAACGATCGTGATAGAACTGGACTTGCCTTTCTTTGAAGTCGCTGGGCTGGTTTCTCATCAACTCGACATAGTATTCGACAATATCTCCATCGATAATCGTTGCCATAAGTGCATTCGTAAGTAGGACACGTTCAGAATAATTCTCCTCGTATACGCTTCTGACATTATTTCGATTCAATAAACCGACAACAATAATGATCAAGGCAAAGAGGATCAGTAGCATTATGAGTATCCTGAAAGCGATTCTGTTGATTAATGCACTGCGATATTTCATTCTTCTTCTCCCCGCATTAAATGTATCCATATGCTCAACCACCCTTTTGCTCTTCATCAATTATTCGCTACAACCGCTTCATAAATGCAAATAATGAGCTATATGCTGATTTTCCAGGTATTGGATACACCTAAGGTATCGGATACACCTATAAATGAATCTTAACCTAACCGAACATTTTACCATGTATTCCTTGTATTCTGTTGCTTATCAAGCAGAAACAATCGGGGTTGCAAACTTTTATGCCCGTGTTTTCTGCCTGGGTTTGTGCCTGGGTTTTATGTCTGAGTTTTATGCCCAGGTTTCATCCCTGGGTTTCATGCCCGGGCTTATGCCCGGGCTTTGCGATCCAGATAATACTCATGCACGAGGCTTCGATACCCCAGGTCCTTCATGTCCTGGTAATCAAGACGGAAGTTTGCCGCAGAAAAGCGCCCGGTGGGGATATAGCGCACGTACTGTTGCAGGTAATGGTCAATCTCGCGCAGGCTTTCGCTTGTTGTTATCAGAGGAAAGAACCAACGCGCCCAAGTCAGGTCATTCGCGTCGCTGCGTTCGTAGAACTTCCGGTTAAAGCTGCGAATAAATGCCCGCTGTGCCCGCGCGGGTGTGGCCTCTTTGCGTAACATCCAACGCCTTAAAGCACGCGCCTTGCGGCGAATCTTGCCCTTGAGCTTTGCTTTGGTCGCTTCGCTCAAATCGATGACCCCGTTTTGATATGACATGCCGAGGAACTCCCACGTGTTTCCTGGGGCAGCGATGTATGCCTTCTTCTCGTTGATGGTCAGCCCGTGTTCCTCGATGATGCGTATTGCTTCTGATTGACATTCGCGTATCTCGTCTTCGGTGCGGGCGAACAGGATGATGTCGTCTGAATAGCGCGCATAGGGCAGCCCGCGGTTTACGAAACAGTCGTCAAGCGCGCGCAGGTACAGGTTTGCCAGGAAAGGAGCTGTGGGCGTTCCAGCCATCACTCCCCTCTTCTCGTTAATCAGTTCTCCGTTCGACCATGCCGCATCGGCGGTTAGAAGCTGTTCGAGGAAGGCACACAGTGCTGGATCATCGGCAAGGGCGTCACGGAGGATGGGGAGCATCTTTTTGATACTGATGGAATTGAAGTAATTGCTGATATCGAGTTTGCAACACCAATACTCGCTGATGTTTGGGGTCTTGATGATGTCCTTAAACGCCCTATGGGCGCCATAATTGCGCCTGAAGGAATAACAGCCTTCTGGCTGCTTGTCATCGTATCGGTACAAAAGCCAGGCAAGGTGCTTGAGCGTCCAGCTCACCTCATTGTTAAAGCAGTAGACCGTCCGTTTTTTCTCGGTACCAAGTTTGTTGATTAAGACTTTTGACGGTGGATCAAGCTCCTCACCACGCTTGATCGACTGGGCAACAGGAAGATATCCCTTTGAGACGATAAGCGCAGCGAGTTCTTCCTCATCCCGCGCCAGAAGGTGGCTTTTTGATTGCTTGTACGCAAAAAAGCCATTCCAAGATGATTCGTCGTCAAGTAGATCGATGATGCTCATATGCAACCTAAGCTGGACCAGCGGGAAGGAAAATGCTCTTTGAAAGCCATGCAATGGCTACCGGACTGAACGCCGCCTTGCCACCTGCAAGGCTTTTACTAGACGGCGCTTCGCCCCACCGCAGGTGCAAGCCGAGCTTGCGTTTTCCTTCCCGCTGGATGTTGTTGGGGCTTCCCATTTTTCGTGGTGCTCCATCATACACCAAATACACTGAATCTCCTTCCAAGATGTCGTATTATGGAATAGTCAATGTCGCACCTATTAGATAATAGCCCCGTCTCATCTAGTTTCGTATACTATGAGAGGCGGGGCTTCGCCTCACTGCTCTGACCCATGTCGCACATGGCTTTATGCCTTTAGTCTGGCC
>WQXX01000038.1 GCA_009781535.1 Coriobacteriia bacterium
ACGCCCGGTTGTACGGACCTGATCGTTTTCCTTGATGGAGGTCACGTCGCCAAGCAACACGGCGCCGACCTCGTCTTCCTCAAGGTTCTGCGCCAAGCCGAACACCGTCTTGCCGCTGCTCCCGATGAATTCGAGGAGCTCGCCTGCCATGGCGCCTTTGAGGCCATCGACGCGCGCGATACCGTCACCTACTTGGATAACGACGCCGACTTCGCGCGATTCGACCGCTGTCTTGATGGCATCGAGCTGTCGCTGCAGTACAGCCTCGATGGTTTGAGCAGTTATGTCTGCCACCTATTCACCTCCGTTTATCGAGGCATTCTGATGCGTTCTAAGCTCGTCGGCTGCGTCACAACACACAGACCGCGCACCTCAAGTACGCCGGGCCTTTGGTTGTGCCTCACTTCCTGCTTACAACCCATCGGGATGCCTCTCCTCTATTTGAATATCGTCTGTCTCGCGACAGCCCTTTTTACGTTTGCGAAAGCACCTTACGGGCTCTGTCTAACTGCGAGGCAACGCTCGCATCAATCGAGACCCCGTGTGAATTCAATACAATACCGCCCATGATTGCAGAATCGATGTGCTCGCGTATCAGCACGTCTCGTCCGAATTCAGCGGAATATTTGGCTTTAATGGAATCTCTCAAAGCGTCATCGAGAGCAACCACCGTTGTCACATCGATGAATACCGCGTCAAGCGCTTCCTCTGCCATCTCAGCAAAATCTACGGTGACCTTGCCGATAAGCCCTAACTCATTCCGCTTGACCATAACGCCAAGTGTAATGAGCAGGCTTGTGTCAAAGCCTTCAAACACCTCATTGATGATGGCGATGCGCGTTTCTGCAGGGATATGATAGTCATGGATCGCGGCGCGTAGATCGATGTTGCCGCGGATGACCGCATATACCTGCTCAAGCTGCCCGGCGACCTCAAAGGTAGTGCCAGAGGCTAAGGTTGCCTCAAGCAACACCTGAGCATACACGGCAGATCCCTTGCGTATGAGCTCGCGATCAGTTGACATTGAAGGCCCCTGCTTCCGCAAGATACCGCTCGATGATCTTACGATGCTCAACATCGGTCAGATCCTGACCGATGACACGTCCCGCAACTGAGACCGACAGATCGGCGACCGAACCCTGCAGGTCGGCGATAGCTGCCTTCTTTTCCGCATCGATGGCGATGCGTGCCTTGACGATCATACTCTCTGCCTCAGCCTGAGCTTTCGCGGTTATGTCGGCTTTGATGACGTCAGCCGTCTGCTTGGCTTCGGTGATGATCTGGGTAGCCTGCCTCTTTGCGTCGGCAAGCTCCGCTTTGTACTCCTCGAGTATACGTTCGCTTTCGATCTTTGAATTCTCAGCCTGCTCCAGCGAGTCCTTGATATTTGCTATGCGCCTGTCAAGCATGCCCGTGATGACCGGCCATCCGAATTTTGCAAGGACGATCCACAGGATGATGAATCCGATGAGCATCGGGATAAACTCGAGCATGTTCGGCATCAGCAACGAAAGGCCGCCCGCGCCTCCATCAGGTGCGTGCTCCTCGGCTGCTTCGGCGGCAAATGCGGCGACTGGGTTTGCAAATAGCAGACACCCCGCCATCATAGCGACGCCGGCAAGCTTCTTCCTGGCTTCGTAGATAACCTTCACCTTCATACCTCCACTATGCCTTCAGGCATATATCTTCGTGGCGAATACTCGTTGCTTGTTACTATTTCATCAATGCAAGCACGAAGGCGATCAGACCGAGCGCCTCAACGAATGCAGCGCCCAGGATGAACGTTGTGAAGATCTTCGGCTGCATCTCAGGCTGACGAGCCGTTGCCATAACCGCAGCGTATGCAGCAAAACTGATGCTGATGCTGGCGCCGATGGCAGCTATAGCGTAACCAATGACTGACATATCCATTTTCATTCCTCCTTCTTTGGTCAAGACAGACCTTCTGTCTCGGCCTCTGATGCTCTTTGCGCCTGTTGCAGATTAACAACAAGCAGCCCTCTTATGTAACTGGGCTTGCAGGCCCAGGAAACACCTTTGGTACGGTCGTCCTAGTGCTTGCTCGTCGCCAGATGCAGATACACTGCCGAGAGCAAAGTGAACACGTATGCCTGGATGAATGCGACCAGTAATTCCAGCGCGTATATGCAAATCAACAAGATCAGCCAACCAAGGGCTGGCGTTGCGCCGCCCAGTGTTGCCAATGAGAAATTATGTATTGCTGGAAGGACGAACAGGCTTGCCAGGATCGAGAACACGCCCATGATGATGTGCCCTGCAAACATGTTGGCAAAAAGACGGACAGACAGTGTCACGATACGCAGGAACAAGGAGAAGAGCTCGATGAGCCAGACCAGGACGTTTAACCCAGGAATGAGACCAGCTGGTGCAATGTTCTTAACATAATGAAGGACTCCAGCATGCTTCATGCCATGATAGTTAAAATAGACGAAGGAAAAAATCGCCAATGTCAGCGTTACAGAAAAGGTCCCAGTTGCTGCTTTTGCGCCAGGGATAAGACCAATAAGATTTGAAGCGAGGATGAAGAAGAAGATCGTAAACAGAAACGGCATGTGCTTGTCGACCAGCTCCTTGGAACCGAGCACACCAAAGCCGATCTCTTTACGTACATAGTCAACTGCTGCCTCGACAGCAGCAGTGGGGCCTCTCTTTGGGATGAGCGTGACGCGTTTCTTGACTGATAAAATGATGACCGCGACTAGAATCAATGTAAGGATCAGGTATACAGTGAAGGGGGTAATGGATCCCCAACCGAAATCAAACATCGTCATACCGCCGAGATCTTCCAGCAACTCGCTGATATGATGGCCAAGCTCCTCAAGTGGTCCCAACGTGTTCTCCTTGCCTTGTCCTGCCTCGCCGTTGTTTGGATCAGCGACGGTTCTCTCTCACCACAAACCAGGTAGTAGCAATCAAATACGTAAAAACGAGGGCGACTGCAAATACCAGGAATGTCTCCGAAGCGATAAGATAAGCCACCAAGAGCACTACCGTGAGAAACAGGAAGTTAATTACGATGGCCACCACTCCCGCCGCAACAGTAAGGGGGCGCATCATGATACGACCTTGTTTGACTCGATACCTCACGAAAAGCAAAGGACTGAACCCGGCGAGCCCGGCGAGTACTCCGAGCACTCCTGAAAGAGCTACGGGCAACAATCGCGATACCTTTCGAGAACCTGAATACGCTCCTTGCCAGCGCTTCATCCAAACGTATGAATCATAGCAGAACAACAGGCGCAGGCACAATGCATTATTTCAGATTGCGCAATCGGCACATCAAAAAAGGCCAGCGGGAAAAGGTTAGCGGAACTTGGCAACTGCCTGAGAATCGGGCAGCCCGCCACTCAACGGAAGTGGCGGGCTGCCCTGGCAGAATTGCCCGAAGATCGTCCTGATCAGGTTGACGTACTCAGTCAGATTGAGTGGTTGCCGGATTGGAAGTCTTCGTTAAGAATCCCTGGTTATTCATCCAACCAAGTAACAAGCACGGATCTGAGTGTTTCCCTTGGTATCAACATACACGCTGTAACTGCCTACCTCATAGACGCCAGCTGCGTTATTGTCAATCGAAAAGACTTCTGAGTATTCGCTCTCTACTACGTCTTTTACCTCCTCGGAATACGCAAGGACACGAACAGTTACGCTCAGATTATTCTTGTTCCCGTTCAGCTTTTCGACAGAAGCCGAAACTGCCAGTAAAACTGAGTTGAACTCTACGCAATTTGACTGCGAGAATACATTGCCACCGCTGTTGTTGGAAACATTGGTGTTCCGTATCACGATTGTGTAGTTGGCTGGGTATCCCGCATGAGGCTCATCATATATTCCTCCGCCATACAACCCAGCGGTGTTGCCACTGATAAGCGCATTTTCAATGTTGTTAATCGAGCAGTTGCCTTGATATGACCTGTGGTAAATGCCGCCACCGCGCTGCGACGCATTGTTTCCACATATCTTACCGCCGGTTATAGTAAGACTGCTGTAGTAAGAGAGCCAGATTCCGCCGCCATACCATGAGCCGTTGCCGTTGATCTCGCCGCCGCTGATGTTTATCTCACCATACCGAGAGTGAATGCCGCCGCCTTCAACTGTGCCATAGTTGCCATTGATGCAGCCAGCTGTCATGTTGAGCGCACCATTACTGTCAGCGCAAATACCGCCACCGTAAAAAGCGGTATTGCCCGTGATTCTTCCACCATTGATGTTAGTGACGCCATTGCTGTACTGGACGTTGTAAACGCCTCCGCCATACGTAGCGCCATAGCAGTTTGTGATGATTGCGCCTTTATTGAGTGTTAGAGTGCCGGAATTGTTTATGCCACCGTAGGGGAAATTGTTCGGATTGTAAAGGGCGTTGCCAAAATTATTGTAGTTGCCGTCGAGGATGATGTTGGAAAGAGTGAGGGAAGCACCAGCAGAAACGTTGAAGTGACGATTCTGCGCCGCCGCAGTGATTGTTGCACCTGTAGACGAATAGAGGTTGACGTCTACGCCTGCAGGTATGGTAATCATGCTATCCAGAGTGATATTTGCCGTTACGTCGATGCTGAGACTGGCGCCACTTGTCGCGCTCTCGATTGTGCTTTTTAGGTTTGCTCCTGAATCTTCTGTAAGAGCCATCTGAGCTGCATGTGCCGTCGCCGGCATCAATGCCAGCATTAGCGCTGACGCTACCACTAATGAGAATACCCTACGAACCATCTTTGCTTTCATACAACACGCTCCTTTCTCGAAGTTGAACCCGCATGGCGTAATCATAAGAACCGATTACAGGGGCAGACGTCATCTCTGAGCAAAGATCGTGTAAAACATGGAGTCTCTTTTATGTATGGTCAGTGTTTCGATTTCTGTGCAAGGGCGTCCAAATCGAGCTGGTAATGCACCTCTCGCCCCATCTTCTCCCGTTCGAGTATGCCCAGAGCTGATAGGCGCTCCAAACGCTTCATGATGGTTGGCCGAGAAACCTGGGCATATTCCATGAGATCCTGGATCGCGATGCCTTCGCCAGAAAACATCCGGACTTGTAAGAGTATCTGCGCGAGACCATAAAGAACTTTGTCCTCAGCTATCTCCTGAATTCCTTTAAGCCTTTCAATATTGATCTCAAACAAATCTTTCTTCTCTGTAAGAGCTGCTACGACATCGTCAGCCGCCTCTTTGATAATACCGATGAACATGATTACAAAGGGAGTTAGATCTCCTTTGTTGAGGATGTCGTTGCAGACCATGAATCCCTTGTAGTATTTCTGGATACTCTGGATTACCGCGAAGGATAACCTAAGCCCAATAAGCGGTTCGTATTCCCTCAGTAACAAAGAGCTGCTGATAAAGCGGTTGAGGCGCCCATTGCCATCATAAAACGGATGGATATGCCCTATCAGGAAATGGAAGATAGCAGTTCTAATCGGCAGTTCGATGTCCTCGTTTTCTAAAAAAGCAAGTGAAGCAGCGAGACAGTCTTCAATCTTCGATTCTGGGCGAACCCCTTGATGGACCTCTTCACCTGCTGCATTGTATACACTTACCGGTTCTTTCCTGAAAAGCCGCCCATCAGGCGCGTTTTTAGGGTTGGCAGCGATTACCTCATTCAGAACCAGATCGTCGTATATGGCTCTGACGTTTTCAAGCGTCTGTATCGATATCTCAGCGCGCTGCGTGAGCAGCATATACTTGTTTACCAGACCATAAAAGCGTTTTCGTTTGTCCTGTTTTTCCAGATTTCGAAGTATGCTGCCGATTTCCTTTCTCGTGCTGATAACTCCCTCTATATCATTCGTAATCACAATCTCATCAACTAATGTGCGTTCGGTGAATTGCCACAACGCACGTGGTGGTAGATGTTGGGTCAGTTCCAGGATTTTCTTATCAGCCTTGGCGATACTGAGCATTTGCGTGAATAGAGCCTCGTCCATATAGCAGAATGCCTTATGACCCTTTATATCGATATCAAGATGGATTGTCTTTTCGTGTGTAAAGCGACTTTGATACAAAGCCTCGGCATCCATGTTTGGATTATGGAAAGCCTTTCTCAGTATTGTATACGACATATAAAACTCTTTCTTCCAGCTTGAATACAACTATTACTTGTAAAATTTTACCTCATTTTTTATATGTTTTCTCTAAAATTCGAATGTATTACAAAAGTTTTCTATTGTGCGTTTCCTTTTCTTCTGGACGTACTCACAGGCACTTGCTCAGATTTACAAGGTGCAATAAAGCTCCTCAAGGTTCGTGATGTGGAAACCGAGCGTTGGTTTCACCGTTGCCTGAAGACCCACTGTAATATGGTGCAGTATTTAAGACAGGATTTCTGAGAGAGGGGCAGGGCATCATGGCAAGCAGAAGGCGGCGTATAGAGGGATGGTGATGATACCGTTTGCCGAACCAAAATTCCTCTGGAGTAACCGAATGGCATAGGGAGGTTTGTATGTCTCAATGTAGGTTTTCAGGCTGCTGGACTTTTTGTTTTGACCTGATTTGACTTCAATCGGCACGATGCCTCCGGGAAGGTCAAGCAGGAAATCAATCTCTGCCTGGTCGGCATTGCGCCAATAGCATAGAGGGATATCGAGCGCAGTCAGCTGGTTTGCAATATAATTCTCAGTAAGAATGCCTTTGAGCTCAAACGCAACATCAAGCATGATATCCGCGGGACGGATATTCAATTGGTGACGGAGTATGCCAGGGTCGTTGAGGTAGAGCTTGAAGTAACCGTCCTTCTCATACCCCTTCAGAGGCATCTTGGGGATTTCGACAGCGTTGCTTATCCTGATCATCCCACTGGATGTCAGCCAATTCAGCGCTGATTCGTAGTTGCGACTACGGGCGCTTTTCGCGACCTTAGCAAATTGGAACTTACCGCTCTTATTGTTAAGTTGAGAGGGAATCGAGCCATAGATTGCTTCGATACGACTAGCTTCCATCGATGTAAGGATGTATTTGTTCATATCGCTGAGATACGAGATGACGATGTTTTCCAGTATTGCCTCCTGAAAACGCAATACGTCGCCCTCGACACTGGCAATCTGTTGTACCGCCTCGGGCATGCCACCGGTACAGAGATAGGTTCGGAATAGCCCAAGCGCTTTGTCATGCAGAGGCTTGACCATCGCTCTCCCGCTTTGATGACAATCCCGGATCTCATGAACAAGCCCTTCCTCCCCGAATGCCCAGAGATATTCCTCCATATCCATCGGATACATCGAAAGCAGCTCGACTTTGCCAACCGGAAAAGATTTTGTAAAACGACGCAGTTTAACCCCAAGCAGCGAACCGGCACAAACGACATTGTAGGGTGTCGGACTTTCAGCAAAGAATTTCAGGGCAGAAATCAGCTCTTCAGATTCCTGTATCTCATCGAAGAAGAATACTGCGCGCTCAAAGTCAACGCTTTCCCCGATAATGAGCTCCAGTCGTTTGACCTTGTCTTTGGTGTTGATATCTTCTTTGAAAAGAGCGGCGATGTCTGCCCGGTCGAACAGATTGAAATAATAGTATTCGGCGAAATTCTGCCTGCAGAATTCATCGACAGTATAAGTCTTTCCAACCTGTCGTGCCCCGATAACCATGAGCGGCTTCTTCTGAGGATTTTTGTTCCATTGATGAAGCTTGGCCGTGAGTTTTCGCTGCATAATGCACCTTTTCTTGTAGCAACAACCTGTTGCTAAAAGATGATATCACGTTTTTGGGGATTTTTTAGCGGTGTTTTGCACGTTTTTGGCGATTTTTCTGGGGCGAATATCACGTTTTTGGGAGTTTTTTTATTCCTTTGTGAAGCGGCGGAGGATGATATTCGCCTCATTGAGCATTTCGAGGGCAAGCGGGTCGGGGTATTCCCGATCATAGACGATTTCTGTGATGCCGGCGTTGATCAGCATCTTGGCACAGAGCACACAGGGCTGCGCGGTGGAGTACAGAGAGGCGCCTTCGATATTGATGCCGTGGCGCGCTGCCTGGATAAGTGCGTTCTGCTCGGCATGAAGTCCACGGCACAGCTCATGTTGCTGGCCGGAGGGTATGCCGAGTTGCTCACGCAGGCAACCGCGGTCAAGGCAATGCTCGATGCCGGTGGGCACACCGTTGTAACCAGTGGCAAGCAGACGCTTGTCCTTGACGATGACAGCGCCTATCTGGCGGCGGCGACAGGTCGTGCGGCGCGCACACATATGGGCGATGTCCATGAAGTACTCATCCCAACTGGGGCGTGAGGATTCGTTGTTATTCTGTACGGTCATGTGTCTTCCTTGTCCTGTTGGTTGCTATATGGATTGCCACGCGCTCTGTTTTTTAACACACCCGTTCACCGGACAACACACGCTGCCAACCTATGTCTCTCCTGATAGGCCCCGGGTCGAGCCCGGGGTGACAAGTAAGTATATCAACAAGTCTACGGGTAAACGTTTGTTTCTACAATCCTGGGTAGAGAGGGTGGGCGGCGAGTAATTGTGCTACTTCTTTTGACACATTTTCGAGCGCTGCTTCGTCTTCTCGCTTGAAGATCGTTTCGGCAACAAGATCGCCTACCAACGTTGCATCCTTTTCGTCAAAACCTCGGGTTGTCATAGCAGCAAAGCCGATACGGATACCACTTGCTACCGCTGGAGAAAGCGTCTCGTTGGGAATGACGTTCTTGTTAACGGTAATACCCACGTCATCCAAAAGCTTCTCGGCTTGCTTACCGGTGGCGCCGGCTGGCGTGAGATCAACGAGTACAAGATGGTTGTCCGTGCCGCCAGAGACAAGACGCAAGCCTCCGGTTGCCATAGCTTTACTGCACGCCTTGGTATTGATGAGGACCTGGTTTATGTAGTCCTTAAACTCAGGAGCAAGCGCCTCGCCAAATGCAACCGCCTTGCCGGCAATGACATGCATAAGCGGCCCGCCCTGCGACCCCGGGAAAACAGCCTTATTGACCTTGGTTGCCAGCTCCTCGTTGTTGGTGAGGATAAAGCCGCCGCGCGGGCCGCGCAAGGTCTTATGCGAGGTGGAAGTCACAATGTCGGCATAGGGAACAGGATTCTCG
>WQXX01000039.1 GCA_009781535.1 Coriobacteriia bacterium
CGCGCAGCCTGTTCCTGGCGGAAGGTCGGCAACAATTGCAGACCTTCCTCAATCAAGGCTGCATCGGCGTCGTATACGTCATTACATATGTAGAGGTAGACCTTGTTCAACCTAGACGTTTTTCTCCAGGAAGCGGGTGACGGTTGCATCGTAGTCTTCAAGGTTGTGGTAGCGCACAAAGGAGTGCCCGCCGTTGACAAAGTACTGAACCTCTTTAGTGGGAGATGCACACGCTTCAAATAACTTGTCGCACTTGTCCATACGGCAATAGAAATCCTGAGTACTCCAGAGGAACAGTATGGGAAGGTCGATTTGAGGCATACACTTGTACGGCGTAACCTTAAAAGCGTTTGCCCCCGTTACAACCCACAGGAAGAAGAACACTATGTGGGTGTAGCAGAACACAGGTTTTTTACGTTCGATGATGTGGTACTTGAACATCTCGTAATAGCTGTAGTACAGGCCATCCACGACGATCTTTTTTATCAGGTTTTCCTTCTTGAGAGCGCAATAGGCATAGATTGATGTTGCAGAACCGATGCAGATGCCATGAAGCACAAAGGAGTTTATCCCGTACTGGTCGCGAATCAGTTCGATCCACTTGATCACGTCTCGATGCTCATGGATACCGGCGGTGATGTACTTGCCGTCGCTGAGCCCATGCGCCCTGCTGTCGATCACCAGGATGTTGTAACCAGCTTTCGCATACAGCTCAGCAAAAAAGTACGAGTATAGCAGCGATTCGGTCCTTCCCTGGATGATAACCGCACATTTATCAAAGCCCAGGTTGACATACTCGCCATACAGATTCAGCCCGTCATTGACGATATGCACTGTATCAGTTACATCTTTATAACCCTGCGCCCATTTCTTGCCGGTTTCGACCATATCAATGATTCCCGGATTATCAAGCGTGCACTCGCGGTTACGCTCTTTCTTTTCGCTACGGTACAAGGTGTAGTAAAAGATCATACAGGGCGGAAGAATTGTCATGACCAACGCAAAGCCTGCAAGCAGGATGAGGATGACCAGAGCTATTATGAGCAGGGGGCTCATTTCCCGGCCTCCAGAATTGACTTCATAACCTCGGTCTCAAAAGCCAGATCTGAAATCGGCGTCCCAAAATAGTATGCCGCCATCAGACCAGGCCCGATGTTTATACCATTGGCAGGATAAATGTCGGAGATGATGACCTCTTTTGGCTTGAGCTTCTCTTCGATCAAGCGCGCCAGGACCTTTGCCTGTTCTTCCCGTTGGGTCTGGGCGACAAGGATGACCTGGTTTTCCGGATCGACGATCGTCTGTTGTATATACTCGATGATAACTTCATACGCTTTGTCAAATCCCTTGACCTTTGCCAACACCGTGACCATGCCCTCGTTGTTGAAATCCCCCATGGGTTTGATGCCCACCAGCGTGCCGAGGAAAGCCTTCGAGTGCGACATCCTGCCTTTCGAGGCGATGAAGAACAGATCGTCCATAGTGCCCATTTGGTGGATGGTGTACTTGAGTAACTCGAGCTGAGCCACATTCTCTTCCAAGGTCAAGCCAAGGCTTCGAAGCTCGCATGCCTTTAAAACCAGCAGCCCGGAGGCAACCGAGTACTTCCGCGAATCGATGACGCATATCGTACGCTCGGGATACTTCTCAAGAAGCGCTCTTTGCGCGTTAAGCATGAGGTTGTAGGTAACGCTTAGCGAGCAGGAGATACTTATGGCAAGTATGTCCTTGCCTTCCAAAAGGAAGGGCTCCCAATAGCCAGCGATCTCTTCCGCGCTTGCAGGAGCGGTCGCATAGGTGTGCGAGCGGGATTTGAGCGAAGCATAAAAATCCTTCGCGTTCGTGAAGTCCCATTCGAGCTTGGAGTTTATCTCCTTGCCACCGGGAATCGTGATATGGCCCTGGATATATCTGTCAACCTCAAAACGATCCCTTAACTCCTGGCTCAGATCGCTGGTAACGTCGGCGATAATTGCATAACTGTAGCCCATGGTTTGCCCTCCTTACTTGAAGACGACTCGTGTAAACTTACTTAAAAAAACGACTTGATTGAGACTCACAAAAAGATGACTCGGTTGAGGCTTACTTTCATACGGCTCGGTGAGACTTGCTTTAAGACGCCACGACTAGACTTACTTTAATACGACACGATTTGCAAAATCCAGGCAGTTATTCGTCAAAGGATTGTACCCCTGTCGGCCGATGCATTGGCGGGCATATCTCTGGATATCCTCGACATCCCTTACATACCTACGCTCCCACCTGGTCAGTTCCCGCACCTCCGGTAGTTTGCCGTTGCAAAACCCATCCAGCGTGACCGCGTTAACAACGACCGTCTCGCCGCACGTATTCACTGCATGTCCAAACTGGATGACCTCTTCATGGCTTAAATAGACGCCGTAGTGGTAGTGGGTGCCTGCGGAGATCCTTATGACGTCCCCTGGCTTGGGAGACGAGAAGGAATACGTGCTGCTGAGTTTCTCGTACTTCCGTTTCTTGAGTTGGTAGTACAGGCTTAGAAGCTTCTGATAGATCTCCTCATTTGCTTTTTTGATCGCCTCTTTGCTCATATCCTCAGGCGAGACCAGCGTGGAAGCGTCGATGCTGTTGCCGATAAGGATGTGGACCCGCTTGGTCCATCCGTAATTCAAGTCCGAAAGGATAGGAACAATAGGCGCTCCGCTTTGCAGGGCAAGCATCAGGTAACTGTTAACAAAGCGGATGGGCTCATACCCAAAGTTGAACCTACCTTCAGAAAAGATCAATACGACTTTTTCCTTGTTGAGCAGTTGCTTGCATTTCTCGTAGAAATCCCAATTGAATGCTTCCCGATCCACGATAAGGCCGCCCGTGTAACGAATGAGCGGAGCAACAAACCGAAGCTTGTGCTGGAAGAAATCGGCAATGACGTAATTGATCATTCTCTGGGGGTATTTTTGCAAGATAACCAGGCCATCTAAAGGGGATTTATGGTTACAGATGACAATCGCCTTGCCTTTGATCCTCTTGTTCTGCTTGCTTTCGTCCTCATAATAGATCTTGGTTCTTATGTACAAGGCGTTGACCACATAGGAACCCATCAGGCCCAGATAATACCAGAAAGCCCTCATATGACCTCCATCACATACGTATGGATATCTGCGACCGTATAGAGGTTGTTGCGCTTTTCCAGATTGATCTGCGTATTAAACACTGAGGAGATCTCGCTCATCATCATGAAATAATCCAGGCTTGTGCCACCGAGGTCGAAGAAGAAATGATCGTTGATGTCGATGTCATCGCTGGTGTCGATGGCTCTCTGGACGATGCCTTTGATCAGGATGACGATCGGGTCCTCATCCAAGCTGTCTACTTTGCCCAGCTCGCCCGTCAGGTCCTGGTATCTGACCAGACGCACCGAGCCTTCCGCAACCATTTTCTTTAACAGAGCGCGGCTGGTCTTGATGGAGGACTCGTTGGTGATTCTATCGCGGGTGATGTACAGCTCTTTTACCATCAGACCGTACGGTATCGACTCAAGATCCTGCCGGGTCTTCTCGGCTTCTTTCTTGATGATCAGCTCTGGTAAAAGCTCGCTGTATTCGAGCACCAGTGACAAGGCGCCATCGAGGTCAAGGACCGAGATGGCGCTTGCGTTTTTAACTGTCAACGCATTCTGGATGAGATCGGGATTGATGTTTTCTCCGGACTCGCCAATAAACAAATCCGTCCCTCTACCCTCGATGTAGTACTGACCGTCTGCAAGTCTCATCAGATCATTGGTCTGGATGGAATCGAAACCAGTCTTCTCGGAATCAAAGGTGATGATCTTCTTACAGATCGTCGTGCCGGATACCGTGCAGGTCGAATCATCGCCTATGGCATACGAAACACTGTCAAAGGGAACGCCGATGGAGCCGGAAGCCCGGTGTTTGAGCCGCTTGCGCAGCTCGACGCTGGTAATCGAGGTCTCAGTTGTGCCATACCCGTTGAACAAGGGGTACCCGATGGTGTTGATCAGCCTGAGTGTATCGGTATCGATGAACGCGCCTCCGGATATCATAAACTTGACCGACGGCCCTAACGTCGCATTGATGACCTCTTTGAACATCCATTTTGATACGGATATGCCCAAACCTGGCGCAATATCCTGCAAGGTTGTGGCAATACGTAAAGCCTTGTTAAAGCGTTTCTTCCTTTTTTCGGTATCCTGCGAGATGCTGTTCATGATGCCTTTATGCATCCGGTGGTACAGGACCGGTGGTGCAAAGACGTGGGTCACCTTATGCCTGTTGACCGTGCTCCGGATGGTCTCGGGGGAATAATCCTTGAGAAAAACGATCGTCCGGCCGAAGAAAGCGAGCCAGAAATAGCTGACGACGACGCCGAAGATATGGAAGAAAGGCAGGATGGCGATGATCTTGGTAGCTCCGTTGTATCGTTTCATCAGCCAGCTGTTTTTCTTTAAAATGCCGACAGCATTCAGGATCTGTTGCGAGAAGGATGCGCCGTCATAGACGCAGATACTTGCTCGAAGATCGGTCAGGGATGAGGACAAGGCGATCTCATCTCCCCAGGTGACTGCCACATTCTCGCCGTCATTACCAAGGAGCGCCTTCTCGTCGTTACCAAGGAGCGCCTTCTCGTCGTTATCTGCCGAGTTGGCAATAGTAGAGCTGTCATACGTATTCGGATTGATCCTTGCGAAGCCCTCGTACCCCTCTGAGCAGGTGATGACTATCTGGGAGCCCAGCCTGTTGAGAAGGTCGTTTCGCAACTGATCAGGATAGTACGAATTAATCAGATACGGCTTATTGCCGCTTTGCAGGATAGCCCAGAAAGCGACGAGGAATTCCGGGCCGTTGGGCAGATCAAGACCGATGAACTCTCCGGACACATGAGGGAATGCACTCTTGAGATAGCTTGAGAATGTTTCGATTCTTGCCTTCAGCTCAGCATAGCTTACCTGTTGTACCTCGTAGTTTTCCACGATCTCATACGCGGCATGATCCTCATACGAGAACATCACCTCAAAGATGGCGCGGAAGGTCATATCCGAATTGGTCAGTGCTGAGATGTTCCTATTGAACATCTTACGGTAATTCTCCATCTACATTGCCCCTATGATATAGTCGAAATCATCCTGCCTGCCATCTATCATTGCAAAATCCTTTCCATCAAAAGCATCAAAATATGCTGAGACTTGAGCAATTTCGTCAGTCCGCGCCGTCTGCCCATGAAAGACGATAATAGAAGAGTACGGCTGCACGGCTTCTGGAGAAGCGATGCTTACTAAAAGCTCATCAAGGCTGTCGTTGATGATCGTCTCGCCTGTCGTAAAGCCAACGAAGAATTTCTTCTGCTGTATGGTGATTGAAAGGATCCTTGCAACAAAGAAATCTGCGTGTTCATACGCAGAAAAAGTACCCAGGACGTCGCTGAGAACATCGGTTCCGATCATGAAGGAAAGCAGGAAATACGACTTCATCACATTCTGCGAGTCGATGACGTGGACATTTGGGTATTTGGAAGGCGGATACAAGGCGATTGCCGTGGCATAGATTGTCTCGTCGTTTGGCAACAGTAGTATCTGCTCGTCTATGAATTTGTTGATGAAGAAGTGGAAGTTATCCTCATTGAGTTGGTAGTTCTGCGTCGTATTGAAAACGATATCGCAACCCAATTCGTCGAAGAGCTGGATGATGCCGTCGCCGTGGGCAAACGAGATGATAACGTAGCCATTGTGCTTGCGCGGATGCGAGGTATATTGGCTTATCTTCTGTTGAACGAGCATGTCGTCGATCTTCGTCTCGATATACTCCCCAAACATGCTGAACTCATCAAGAATGTTCTGCGGTTCATTTGTGTGGATATGTATCTTGAGCAGACCGTCGCTCACGGTGACTATGAGGGAATCGCCTTTGCTTTCCAATAAACCGGCGAAATAGGCACGTGATTGCTCTGCGTGCATCTTCATGAGGAACTCCGTGCAATACCTGAATGTCAAAGGGTCTGAGACTTCTTGGGCGTTCTTTGTGATGAACAGCATGGTCTCGTCTTTGTTTGGAGTGGCGTTGTGCAAGCCGCTCTTCATCCCGTCGACAATAAGGTAAAACCCGGCCGCCCCGCTGTCGACCACATTGTTCAAGCGGAGTATATCCAGGCGGTTCGTCGTGTTTTGCACGCTCTGGAACAGCTCGACGCTATAGACGTCGAAGAACTGCTCGAGTGAGGTCTCTGTGCTGATCTGCGGGATGGTGTTGTCGATACTCTCGCGCATGGCAGTCAGTATGGTGCCTTCGATCGGCTGCAGAACCGCTTGATATGCGACCACACAGGCTTTTTCCATCGCTTTGCAGAAATCGAAGACAGTCACCTCATCCTTTCCCTTGGTTTCCTCATAGATCCCAAGGAAATACTGCGAGAGTATCGATCCGGAATTACCGCGCGAACCAATCAGCATCCCTTGTATGAAGGATGAGAAGACTTCTGAAAATGACGGGCTTATAGCAAGCTCGTTGATTCCCATCTCAAAGGTCCGCCTCAGATTGGTTCCGGTGTCGGAGTCTGAAACAGGGAATACATTTATATCATTCAGATAGTGCACATTGCTATTCAGGTTCTCAAACCCACAGAGCAGTAATTGGCGCAGAAGCCGCCCGTCTATTGATTTTGTGTGGTTCATCATGCTTCCTCGACAGCGCCCTTTCGACTCTTTTTTGCGCCCTTTTCAACTCTTCCGAGCTGTGAGAAGCTCTTTGGCAGGATGAAGGTAAGCAGACAACAGATTAACAGCGAAACAGCTACAAAGGCTGTTACCAGCCAAGTCAATCCCAGTACCTTTATATTGACCCAGATAATGCCGGTGGAAATCGCGGTCATGCCAGCGCCAATCAAACCCTGGATGGCAAAATACATGCCAGGCTGCGAATGTCCCGTCTCTGCTTTTTCTTTTGCAGCAAGATGTGAGGGAATGAAATACGTTACTGAGAAGAAGGTGCCTATACCGAACGAACATGCAAGACCTCCAGCAATGGCGATAATCTGCCGCGTCATGACATCCTGCACGAAATTGGCGTTGCAGAAGAAACAGATTATCATTCCTACAACGAAGGTGAGCATCGCATACACAAAGCCGAACTTGAAACCGCGCCGTCTGATGATGAAGTAATACAACGCGATGGTTGCAGGCACCGGAGCAAACGCACAGGCATTGACAATGGAAATCTGCCCACCGTTAAAGAGCGCTACGCCGGACAGAAAGACGTTTTGGCCGACCAGGAACAGCTGGATGGAGAAGTTGACCAAACAGTAGACGAGCATCCATCTGATGTAATCCTTATTCTTTATGACATAGAGGAAGGATTTGATCATACCAGGTTCCTTCTCGACCGGCTCATCTGGTTTTTCGTTCTCGTTTCTCAGGAAGAACAACGCGATGATGACCAGCAGCGACAAAGGCGAGAAAATCATGACGATGACACGGATGTTCATGATGGTGACAAGCACCGGGATGAGGGCGAAGACGAGCACATAGGACACGACGTCCGCCACGCTTTTAACGCTTGAAAGAAATTGACGGTCGTTATCGTTTTCGGTGATCTCAGAAAAGCTCGCATAGTAGGCAAGCATGACACAGGTGTACGAGCAGTAGAACAGGATAAGGAAGATAGCGAACCAGACAGTATTGAGATTCTGGTTATCGCCGAAAGCCGGTATGAGGAACAAGAAGAAGGAAACTACCATAGGCACAAAGCCAAGGATGATCCCGAGCTTTCGTTTTCCGAATTTTGACTTCATGTTGTCAAGGAAGTTCGCTAATGGCACGTCGATGACGCCGTCGATGATCTTTGCAAAGGTGATGACAAATGCCCACACCGACGCATTAACCAGGTTCTTGTTGAGATAGGTCCAATTCTCGATGTTGACTTCGAACCCATAGGTCAGCAACGCATCGCACAAATAAACGCCGATCATGAGGTTGAGCAGGTTGATTCCGATTGCAGCAAAACCAAACGCGAGCAGTTTTTTCTTTGAAAGTGTCATACGACTTTCTCCTATTCCTCTACAGTTTGATATCTTCCATTCTGAATCGAGGAATTGAGCATGTAGATCAACTTCCTCTGGTCTGGAGTAATTGTGCTGGGGTCATAGAACTCTAATGCGATGACATCTTGGGAGCCAAATCGTTCGGTCGAAGGAATTTTGAGGAATCTGATGGGCCAGTTGTTCTGGATCATCTCATTAAGCTGCTGCTCCCCTACCACAAGGTAGAACCCCTTGTAGACAGAGTTGAAGCGGTCAAAAAACACGTTCTCGTAAATGCGCTTCGACAGAATGGTTCCGAATTTGTGTGCCAACCTGAAATTTCCAATCATTTTGTAACTCTCCCTTAATCCTTGCCGCCTCATCCTGATGAAGAGGAGACTGGCTTGATGAATAGAGCGCCTGTTTGTACGGTTTATAGGAATTAATCTACCGTAATCGAAGACATGCTGAAAACCTTGCCGCTAACGGCGCACAAAACAGTGAAACCCTACCATATGTTGCCTGATGAATCAAGGTTTTTGCTCTACAAGCTGCCTTGTAACCTGCCGAGCTGCTCGATTAGATAACCACATGGACGACGAGATCATTCATGATTTCGTCTACCCAGCGTTTGATGGGTAGCTCAGCCCAGATACGTTCAACCTCATCGAGCTTGGCATGGGTTTCAGGATTGCGGGGCATGAACAGGGTGCAGCAGTCATCATGAGCCTGTGTTGAAAGCTCATAGGTTCCCACACGTTTGGCCTCGTCTATGATTTCCAGCTTGTCGCTTCCAATGAGCGGACGCAGGATTGGCCATTTAGCCACCTTATCGACCGCCCGGATGTTGTCAAGCGTCTGTGACGCCACCTGTCCTAA
>WQXX01000040.1 GCA_009781535.1 Coriobacteriia bacterium
ACGTGCTGTTCTTGTAGAGAATATGGTGTACGGCCATGCGCGAAAGGGCGCCTTTCCTGAATAAACACCATACTTTCATACTTACCGTACACGGTAGCGAGGGTGGCTAACCCGTGAGTGACCTTGACCATTTTGGTTATGGAAGGTATGCTGTCAAGAACCAAACCCCAGTATTTTTGGGAGCGGTTGTCTTTGTCAGGTTTTGTGAAGGAAGCTTGACGTCCATTAGTCGGTGGTATTCGTTCCGACTTCTTGTGCTGGGCGAATAGCATCAGGAATCGAGGAAAAGAGGAGATATGGAAAGAGAGAATCTAGTTTCACAGAAAGGTTTGTCAAGAAGGAGTTTCCTGAAGGGTGCCGGCGTTGCCGGTGCGGCTGTTGCGGCGACGTCGTTTGCTGCATGCACGCCAGAAGTAGAAGACCCGGATTGGGATCTTACAGGTATGGAGGGCTCGCCATGGGTTCTCCCAACTAAGTGGGACATTGTAACCGACGTTATCGTAGTCGGTACCGGTGACGCCGGTGGCCCGGCTGCAATTCGTGCTTACGACGAAGGCGCAGAAGTTCTCGTAATCGACAAGGGCGACTTCTATGGTGGTTGCTCGGCAATCGGTGGCGGCAACGTTCAGCTTGCTTGCACGCATGTCCAGGTAGCTCAGGGCATCTCCGACAGGAAAGAATGGGCTTTCGAGGACACCATGGAGCATGGTCTGTATCGTAGCAACCCAGAAGTACTACAGGCATGGATCGATGAGTCCGGCCCCTATGCAAAATGGGCCGAGACCGCGGCAAAGATGGAGTGGGGCCAGGTAACGAGCCAGGAGCCGGCACGCGTGCCTCGTTCCCATCGTTCGCAGGGTTATCGTGGCCAGGCAAATGGCGCTGGAATCAACATGGTCATGAGATATCATGACGCGGCAGAAGCCCGTGGGATTCCTTATCTGCTCGAAAACAAGATGACCAAGGTCTATCGTAAGGTTAACGGCCCCGTTGTTGGTGTCGAGGTCGAGACCCCCGAGGGCATCAAGAACTACAAGGCACGCAGAGCCGTTATCCTGTGCACCGGTGGTTTCAAGAGCAACCCGCAGATGATCCGTTCCTATCATCCGCTGTTCGACGAGCACTTGATCTACAGCGGTTGGCCGGATGTCAACAACACGGGCGATGGTCATCTTGCCATCATGAACATCGGCGGCGCGTGCGTCGACATGTCGTTCATCATGGAGTTCAGTGGTCGTCTTGGTTCCGTCCAGTATGTCCGTTGGGATAGGCCGCACTTTGACAATCCCTCGACCTCAACTGGTATCGCAAGCTCACGTATCCAGAACGTCATTTTCGTGAACAACTCCGGAAATCGCTACCTGGATGAGGATGAATGGGAAGCCGGACATACCCTGCCGTGGACCCCTTGGATGGTTGCTTATCTGCTCATCGAAGGCCGTCCGCGTATGGAATGGTGGGTTACGGACAATAAGGGCGCTGTGGATATTGGCTGGAAGAACCAAGAAGCCTCCTTTGATAATCCAGATCGCACAAAGACCCCATGCGCCGAGCCGGGCTGGGTAGCCAAGGCCAATACAATTGCTGAGCTGGCAACCAAGATGGGCGTTCCGTCCGCTGCCTTAGGCGCAACGGTAACCCGTTACAACGGCTTAGTAGCTGGCGGCAAGGACACCGATTTTGGGCGCAGTCGCCTCAATGACATCACCGAGCCCCCGTACTGGGCTGCTCGTTGGTGCCGTATGTCCCACGATCAGTGCACTGGTATCCGCGTGAATGCAAAGGCGCAGATTCCTGATACCGCGTACCTGTTCCAGCCGTACTCCGGATCAGAGAATCATCAGCCTGTACCGATCAGCCAAGAGCCGGTCATCCCGCACCTCTATGCTGCCGGTGAGTGCACAGGTGGTATCGGTGGAGCCATCCGTGGTTCTGGCAAGCGTGGGTACTATCAGGTCTTTGGGTACATTGCCGGTTACTGGGGAGCGCACGAAACACCGCTCGAAGATTAGTACAAAAACAGATTAAGAACAAAGCAGGGAGAAGGCTTACAACATAGGCCTTCTCCTTGCGTAGCCTATTGTATGAGGAGTTCTCATGGAATCCAATAACCAGTCGTTACTACCTGACGAGCAGGGTTTTGTACCTGACGATATGAAGCCCACGCTGCCAGAACAGTTGCCATCCGCCGATGTATCAGGGGAATCAGAGGACGCAGAGGAAATCTCCCCATCTGAGGACTCTCTTGAAGCGGATGGCTCTGAAGGAACTGACGAGGATGATCAGTCAGATAGTGCGCCTGCGCGGGCAAAAAAGGAAGAACCCGTGCATGTCGTCGAAATCGCCATGTCCCATATCAGCCATCGTTTGCTGGAAGACCATGCAGAAGTCACGTGCAAAGTCGGGATATTCTGCCCGCAGAACTGTAACCTGACTGGTCTGCCGGTTATTGTCACCTGCGATAATACCGGAGAAGAGCAACTGGTCCCGATCAACAATTACAACAAGGTCGACTGTGAGACCGATTATTTTATTGTCAAGACCGGAAGTGAACTCGGCGTCTATAGCTGGACCGCCAGTTTTGCCTGCGACGCAGAAGGAAAACTGCGGCAGCACAGCGAAGTAAACCATACCTTGCGATTCGAATATTGGCCTCACACCGTAAGCATGGCGGTTTGGAGTCTTCCGATGGTGTATGAGGAAGAACGGGACGTCACCATTAAAGTTGGAGCCGTCTGCACGAATGCCTGCTCTTTAGCAGGACGTGATATCAAGATCATCGATCCTGACAACGATTCTGTTGTTTTGGCAACCGCGCCGTTGGGCGAAGAACTGTGGCCGGGCACTACGGCCCTGTACTGGACGGATATTAGCTTTACCGTGCCTGCGGGCGTTAGAGTTCATACGCTTTCTGCCTGTATAGATGGTTGGTCCGATCCAGATATCGAAGAAGGTCAGCCAGGCAAAGAGCATAGCGCTTGCACGCAAGCCTTCCATATTCCCGTTATCAAACAAGCCGATTATGCTCTTGATCTCACGTTTTCTGATTGCGAAACCGGGGAACCTATCGAAGGAGCAGAGGCTATCGTCCATCCGTACAAACGGATAAGCGATGCTTCAGGGCACCTGGTTTTGCCCGTAGATGCTGGAGAGATAACACTGAAAGTATTCGCCGAAGGTTATAAAGACTTTACGAAGGAAATCCTGCTCACCAACAACTACACCATGAAGGCCGAGATGATGAAAAAGCCTGTGTATTGGCCGGACGAGTAATTTCCAAAGCGATACAACACCGATTATTCAGCGCCGCCCCGAGTTTACTCGGGGCGGCAGACAAATACGTCATTGCGAGGAGCGCTACGCAGTAGTGCGACGTGGCAATCCATAATGCAGGCTTATCTGACAACACATCTCCCGACCCAAGGAGCCTTCTGATAGGCCCCGGATCAAGTCCGGGGTGACAGACAAATCCAGAAGCGAGCAAGGAACCATTCCCATCTCACCCACCGTGCTACTCGCTCCGTAATGCCTCGACTGGGTTCTTCTTCGCTGCGCCTCGTGAGGGGAAGAAGCTTGCGATGAGAGTGAGGATAACACTGCCCACGACCAGAATAAGTGCATGCAGTGGGTTGAGAGCTATGATGGTACTGATTCCAGCAATTGAGACGATGAGCATATTGCCCGGAATCGATACCAGGTAGGTTGTCGCTACTCCGATGATACCGGCTAACAAACCGATGATCATCGCCTCAGCATTGAATACCCGCGAGATGTCCTTCTTGCGCGCTCCCACACTCCGCAGTATGCCGATCTCTTTGGTCCGCTCGATGACGGATACATAGGTGATGATCCCGATCATGATGGTAGAAACCAGCAGAGAGATGGCAGCAAACCCGATCAGAACCAGTGAGACCGTGTTCACCAGGGTGGCAGTCATATCGGAGATACTTTCTGCCATATCCGTATAGACAACCCTGCTCGCCTCGGGCTTACCTTCGTTATAGTCATCCAGATATGCCTTGATGCTGTCCTTAGCGGCAAAATCAACCGGGTAGATGTTGATACCGCTTGGCGTGGTGTCTGCCCCAGTCGATCTCAGCCGGGTCTTCTTGGCGTTCTCATCCGCAAAGGGCATACCGGTCAAGACGTCCTTGTCGCTTGTCTTCTGGGCTCTGGCGATCTCAGAGTTCTTGGCTGAATCAACAACATAGGCGGTCAGCGCGGTGGTATACACAAAACCCTGCGAGAAATAGGAGCTTGCCGCATCCTCTTTGATACGCAGGATACCCACGATGGTCAGCTCGACCCCACCGCTACCTTCATAAAGGCTTAGGTATTCAGCAGGACGCGCCGCCTCGAACAGATCCCCATTTTTCGTGTAATAATCGTCGTTGTCGATGACCTTGAGCATGGTCTTTCCGATAAAATCACTGAGCTTGTAAGTCTTCTTATCAAGCCCAAACTGATTGAGAAGGTTCGTGTTGATGCGGTTATATTCATCGACAACTAAAACGATCTCGTTCTTCGCATTGGGCAGACGGCTGCCTTCTCCGATCAGGTCGTACAGAGAAAGGATGAAGTCGTAGTTCTCCGGCATTTCCTGCCAGTAGGAACCGCCGCCCATGCCAGCCATGCCGCTACCACCGCTGCCTCGTGTCTCAAACCTCACCACTGAATCTGAGGTTTTTGCAAGCAGGTTCATCGTCACGCCGCGTTGATACGTGATAGCGCTGACCGCGTTGGGCAGCGCATCGGTCATCTTGGCGATGTAGGCCAGGTAGTCATCGGAAAGCACGTTGGTGTGCTCGCGCTGGTTTTCATTCGAATTGTAGTTGTAGATGATATCGTCGGTAGGATAGGAGACATAACTCCCGCTGCCTGAGCCAAAAAAGCCCTCGATGCCACGGTCAAAACGCTGTGTCTGGGTGCTGATCATTATTGGAAAACCCGAAAGCATGTCGGTTTGCATACTCGCCATGTAGGCGCTCAGGCCTGAGGAAAGCGCCAAAACCACCGCGATACCGATGATTCCAAAGCTGCCGGCGATGGATGTGGTGATGGTTCTACCCCGTTTGGTCAACAGGTTCTTAAACGACAACCCGGTTGCGGTGGCAAATGACATGGAGGTCTTTTTGAATCGGCTTTTGTCATTTTGGACGTCGGTAGCGCTGTGATACTCCTCAGGAGGGTTGCTGTCCGATTCAACGGCGCCATCCAAGAGCTGGATGACACGGTTTGCATACCTGTCTGCCAACTTGCTGTTATGGGTGACCATGATAACGAGGCGGGTCTTTGAGATCTCTTTGAGGATCTCCATTATCTGGGTGCTCGTGTGGCTATCCAAAGCGCCGGTTGGCTCGTCAGCCAAGATGACGTCAGGGTTGTTCACAAGCGCCCGCGCGATAGCAACGCGTTGCATCTGTCCGCCGGAGAGCTGGCTCGGTTTCTTCTCGAGCTGGTCGGAAAGCCCCACCTCTGCCAGCGCCTGTTTTGCCAGGTGATCCCGGTCAGATGCGGAGACGCCCGAAAGGGTCAAGGCGATCTCCACATTCTGCAGGACTGTCTGATGACCGATGAGGTTGTAGTTCTGGAAGACGAAGCCGATAGAATGGTTACGATATGCATCCCAGTCAGAATCCCTGAACTGCGATGTAGACGTGCCGTCTATGATCAGATCACCGCTGTCATAACGATCCAAGCCGCCAACGACATTGAGCAGGGTGGTCTTTCCGCAGCCGGATGGGCCGAGTACAGCTACGAATTCGTTTTCCCTGAATGTCAGCGACACATCGTTTAACGCGGTAACAAGCTCTCCGCTTTTGTATGTCTTGGTGATGTGTTCAAGTTGCAGCTTTCGCATGATAACGCCTCTCTGTTCGGTTGATACCTATACTAGCGCGCTAAGCTCAACTCAATCTCAACAAGATGGGAAAAACCCGTTGATATTGGGTTGATATTTTCCTGATACCATTTGGAGAGGCACCATTTTTTCACATGTCACCCCGGGCAAGATCTAAGGGCCTAGCGGGTGAGTTGCAGGATGCCTGCGTGTGTCCGACAGAAAAGCTAATCGCAAGATGGCTGCAATTATTGGGTGTCTCCCTAAGGGGTGTACGTACGTTGAAATGTCAGATGATTTGAGACGAGGTATCAGGGATGTTCAGGATCCTGGTCGTAGAAGACGACCTCAATACCAGAAAGCTGATGTGCGCCGTGCTCAAGCAGAACGGGTTTGAGCCCTTGCCTGCCGAAGACGGGCTGGTTGCTTTGCAGGTCATGGAGCGCCAACATGTCGATCTGGTGATCCTTGATCTGATGATGCCGCGCATGGACGGTTACGAGCTTGCCCGTCAGCTCCGCTCCTGCTGGGAGACCCTGCCCCTTTTGATGGTCACCGCCAAACAGGAAGCAAAAGACAAACGGCTGGGTTTCCTTGCCGGCGCCGATGACTATATGACCAAGCCGGTGGATGAGCAGGAGATGATACTGCGCATCAAAGCGCTGCTGCGCCGGGCAAAGATTGCCAGTGAGCGCCGGCTGACGATAGGCGAGGCGGTGCTGGATTTTGATAAGCTGACGGTCTCTCGTCCTGGCTTAAGCATCTCATTGCCGCAAAAGGAATTCCAACTGCTGTTCAAACTGCTGTCAAATCCCCGGACGATATTCACCCGTATGCAGCTGATGGACGAGATCTGGGGCGTGGAATCGGAGACCACCGATCACACCCTGAATGTGCATATCAACCGGCTGCGGGATCGGTTTCGGGATTGGCAGGAGTTCGAGATCGCCACGGTACGTGGCCTGGGTTATAAGGCGGTGATACGACATGATAGCTCGTCTTAGGAACCATCTGGGCCTTACGGTATCGCTCGTGCTATTTGTCTTTGCTGTTATGCTAACAGCCATGTTGTTGTCCTTCTTCATTATCGTAATCCTGCATTTCGCAGGTGTGCTTCCGCTTCTTGAAGGCCCGAGACCGGATCAGGACAGCCCCTGGGGTTTTCTCCGCGTCATCATTGCGATGATATGTGCAAGCATAACGCTGGGGGTTCCGACCGCAGTTTTCTTTGGCAGGATCGCTCTTAAGCCCATTCGCAAGGTCATCGACGCCACCCATAAGGTCGCTGAAGGTGATTTCGAGGTGCGTGTGGACATCAAGGGTATCTACGAATTGGAGGAGTTGTCGCAAAGCTTTAACAAGATGACCACCGACTTGGCGTCGATTGAAACCCTGCGAAGCGATTTCATCAACAATTTCTCGCACGAGCTCAAGACACCCATCGCCTCGGTACGTGGGTTTGCCAGGCTGCTTAAAGACGCTCAACTGAACGAGGATGAAAGACGGGAGTATCTGGATATCATCATTTCGGAGACGGAGCGCTTGTCCCAGCTCTCAACGAATATCCTTGAGTTGTCAAAATACGAGAACATCGAGATCATCACCGACAAGGCACTGTTCAGGCTGGATGAGCAGATTCGTCGTACGGTCTTGATAACCGAACCCCAGTGGTCGAAAAAAGGGATCAGCCTTAATGTCGATATGGACGAGGTCTTTTTTGAAGGAAACGAAGACCTGACGCAGCAGATTTGGCTGAACTTGCTAGATAACGCCATCAAGTTCTCGGACCCAGGCGGCACGGTTGATATCCATCTGGCAAGCGGTAAAGACGGGGTGTTGTTTACAATCCAGGATTCTGGCATCGGCATGGACGAGGATGTGGCAAGCCGGATATTCGACAAGTTCTACCAGGGGGACGCTTCCCATACCGGTGCAGGTCATGGGCTTGGGTTGACCATCGTCAAACGCATCGTCGATCTATGCGGAGGGCAAGTGAAGGTGATAAGCGAGCCGGATTGGGGCAGCGAGTTCACGGTCTTTCTCCCTAATTGATCTGTCTGAGAAGCGCCGACTGATTCAGCTTGCCTGGTAGGCCCTGAGTCGAGCTCGGGTGGTAAAAATCGGCAGTTTCGTGCTACTACTCACTAAAGCAAGCGAATACTAGCCCATTTTGGCATTCCCTTGATGTTATAATTGGCAGGATTGGTGGAGCAATCACATGCAAGGGGAGATGAGGCATATCATGCATAAGACCATCTTTGTAGTTGACGATAACGATACAAACCTGTCAATGGCAAAAGAAGCGCTCAAAGAGCAATACCGAGTGATGACCCTTCCCTCGGCGGCAAAGCTGTTCGCGCTTCTTGCAAAGGTCATGCCGGATCTCATCCTTTTAGATATCGAGATGCCAGAAATGGACGGTTTCGAGGTCCTGCACCGGTTAAAAGGAGACGCCATTCAAGCGGATATCCCTGTCATTTTCCTCACCAGCATGAACGACCCTTCGGTAGAAGTCCGTGGATTTCAGATGGGGGTCGTGGATTTTGTCACCAAGCCATTCTCTGCGCCGGTTTTGCTCAATCGCATCAAGACCCATCTGGATATCGACGAACTGATTCGTGAACGGACAAAGGAGCTTCGGGAGCGAACCGAGCAGATCCAGCGTCTGCAAAACGAGATCGTACATGTTTTAGCTGACATGGTGGAAAACCGCGACCAGGGCACAGGCGGCCATATCGAGCGCACGACCTCGTATATCAAGGTACTGGTGGAGGCAATGTTACGGTATGGGGTGTATGCCGAGGAGATTAAAGCGATGGATATCGACCTGCTCGTCTCATCTGCCCGGCTTCATGATGTGGGCAAGATCTCGATATCCGACACTATCCTCAATAAGCCCGGCAAACTGTCCGATAAAGAATATGAAATCAT
>WQXX01000041.1 GCA_009781535.1 Coriobacteriia bacterium
CGAAGAAGCAACTAACGCGACAAAAGCTCCTCTGAGTGCGGTTGCTGCATTCAATAGGAGAGTGGGCAACCCACAATGGATTCCTCATCCAGAACTGGGGGTAGACGGGATGCTGGAAGACAGCCAATGGGAGCTATTCATCACATCAGAAAGGATAGTTCTGTGGTCACGCTTATCAACCGACATGTTTGGCAAGCCAAAAGAAAAGTCTGGACGAGCAACAGGTGGGGCGATTGATTATGATGATATCGATCAAATCAGCCGCAATGGCGAGCGGGGGCTTATCTTTGTAACAGAAAAAGGTGGAGCATTTATCGACATGATGGCGCTTGAATTACAATTCCCAAATCTTCAGGCAGCGGCTTGGTTTTCATCCAACCTTGCAAAACGTATCCCTGCATTCTGGGCTTCTGAAGTCGAAGAGGCCAAGATGCTGCTCGACCTTGATTATTTTGATAGTCATTCGACTGACAATTTCCATCAAATGATGTATAAGATCATAAGGGAGAAGGCAGCCATTGATGTGTCAAGGATTGAGGCTGAGATTAATAAACTCCGGGACTTTAACTGGGCCAATCCGTACGCGACTCTTTCAATATCTCTTTCAAAAGCAGGAGCCCGAGTTTATTAGCACCCTCTAGCAACACGAAGAACACCAGCATCTCACGAGATTCTCTCGTGAGATGCTGCAATCTACGGTTTCAAACATCCCAGGAGATGAAGGCCCATTTGATGGGGCGCAGTGTGTTGTCGTCTTCTTTCTTGAGCGAATTGATGTAACGAAGCTCGGGATGATATCCCATAGCGAAAAGGATATTCAAGCCATAGATGTAATCCGGTAAAAATGATATACCCTCAACCGTGTCGCCGAGGGAATGAGTGGCGCGTGGCCCGAGGTCGGTGGCCAGTGTGGCGGCAACTTTACGGCGCGCGACACGGTTGAGGCGCTCGAAGGCAAGCCACAGGTCGCGGACGATTATTGAACGCGAGGCAATGGCTACATCCACGCTTTTTTCGGTAATCCCACAAGCTTCCCAATCATCTGTCCAGGAGAGCTGACGGGTCAAAACGCCTGTAATGGCAGTTTCTGCGCAGTATCCGGTCATGACTTCGAGCATCTTTGGGGAGAAGTCACATGCGAAAACCGGGTGTCCGGCGCGTGCCAAAGGTACCGCAAGGCCGCCATTTCCACATCCCATGTCAAAAACGGATTCTCCTGGTAATAGGCGCAGGTATTCCATAAAGACCTCGGCATAGCGCGACACACTGTCTGGCTTGTGATAGTTGCTGAACTCCCGTGCGCGTTCGTTCCAGTAACCCACATTATCTGGTTCTTTGCGCATGACGTCTCGTTCGATCCACAGTTTGCGCCAATCGATATCAGTCACCGGATTCAAAAAAGTCTCCCTTCAAGACAAACAATATGAGCGCGCCCGATACTTCGCGAAGCCTCGCCTCTTCGATAAATCTGTTCATTCCCGATTCAGTATACGTGTCCCCAAAGTTTCTAGCAAGCTGGGGTATGATTAGCACTGCTACGGAACGCCCGAGTATGAGCATTAAGGCAGGTGGAGGGATTGCTGAAGGTAATATCGCCCGAAGACGCTCTACAGGTTATCCTTGACCGGTTTCCGCCTTGTTCAAGGAGGTTTGACAGCGTTGGGATTGGCAACGCCTGCGGGCGTGTTCTGAATACTGACATTGTCGCAGTGGAGTTTGTTCCAGGGTATAATCGCTCGACTGTTGATGGTTATGCCGTTATTGCTTCTGATACCTTTGGCTGCACGTCTGCCTCACCTGCGCTGCTCACGCTTGCTGGCGAGGTGTTGATGGGCAAGGCTGCAAAGAGAAGAATTGTTGCAGGCACCTGCATTGCTGTCTCGACAGGCGGGGATCTACCCGATGGCGCGGATGCTGTGGTCATGCAGGAGTATACCGAGGAATATGGCAATAACCTGATCGGGATTTCGGTATCGGTTGCGCCAGGCAACAGCATCATCTTTAAAGGTGACGATCTAATGCCAGGTGATAAGATTCTTGCAGCCGGCACCCTGTTGGCGCCCCATGATATCGGGATACTCTCGGCGTTGGGTTACGACAAAGTCGGGGTTCGCAGAAGGCCTGTCGTCGGTGTGATATCAACAGGAGACGAGCTGGTTGCAACCACAAGCGTGCCTCAGAGGGGGCAGGTCAGGGATGTGAACACACCGATGATAGCGGCGGCTATTCGCTCATTCGGCGCGGTGGTAAAGCGATTCGGCATCATTGAGGATGACAAGGCAGCGCTTCAGATGACGCTTGCGCAGGCGGTAGATGAGTGTGATATCGTACTTATCTCTGGCGGTTCATCAGCAGGCACGAGGGATGTAACTGCTCGTGTGATCGAAAACTTGGGCGCGTTGTTGTTCCATGGTATCGCCATGAAGCCCGGCAAGCCGACGATACTTGGGGATATCAGTGGCAAGCCGGTGTTCGGCTTGCCGGGCCATCCGGTCGCAGCGTATTTTGTTACCGAGTTATTCGTGCGCCCGCTGATAGACCAACTGATGGGTTATCCCCAGAAGCGCCGCACGGTAGCGGCGCGCATCTGCGAGGCGGTGTCGTCAAACCATGGCAGGGCGGAGTACATCGCCGTTGTTCTTGAAGACGACGACAAGGTCGCGCGCCCGATACGAGGCAAGTCGGGGCTCATCGCAAGTCTGGCGAATTCTGACGGCTATATCTGTATACCGCGTGATCTCGAGGGCTTATCCAAAGATGCAGAAGTTTCGGTTATTCTGTGGGCGTAACACGACAAGGAAGAAATAAGGGCGGAGCACGATAAACAAGGAATGTGAGCGCAGCACGACAAGGAAGAAATAAAGGCGCAGCACATCTAGATTGTCGAGGTATCGGTTTTGGGTCGCACACTGCATGATCTCAGCATGTGGGCACCACTGGGGACAAGGAGGGCACCATGGCGTTCCAATACCTGACCAATGTCGCACTAGCCAAGGCGAAGCATGATTACATGGACATCCTTGTCCAAAACGGGATGGAGCCCACATCAGAAGAGATGTTGGTCGCTCAGGCAACCGGGCGAATGACCGCCGCGCCGGTATATGCTCGGATAAACGCACCGCATTATAACGCGTGTGCTATGGATGGTATCGCATTGGATGCGAGGCTTACCTTTGGCGCCAGCGAGACGACGCCTGTCTGTCTTAAGACCGATCAGTACACCTCTGTTGATACAGGCGATCTTTTGCCACCAGGGTGCGACGCGGTGGTGATGATAGAAGACGTCATCAAGGAAGGAGATGAAGTCAGGCTGTTCGGAGCTGCAGCACCCTGGCAGCATGTTCGTCAGGTTGGCGAGGATGTTTGTGCTGGAGAGATGTTGCTGCCATCGTATTCACTTATCACCCCTGCGTCTATCGGCGCCATGATCGCAAGCGGAGTTGCGAAGGTAAAAGTTGTCAAGCGTCCGCTTGTGGGGATTATCCCAACAGGTGATGAACTTGTTTTGCCAACCGAGACCCCGGCGCCAGGTGATATTCTGGAGTTCAACTCCTCGATTTTCTCAGCCATGTTGCATACCTGGGGCGCCGAGACTATTGTGTACGGGATTGTCAAGGACGATCTGGAGTTGATAAAGGCTGCGATTAAAACTGCGCTTGCCGAGTGCGACGCGGTGATAGTAAACGCGGGCTCATCAGCAGGTAGCGAGGACTACGCTACCGAAGCGATTGCAGATATTGGCGTTGTCATGTACCACGGCTTGGCGATAAAACCAGGAAAGCCCGCGATTCTCGGATTCAGCGAATCTAAACCAATCCTTGGGGTTCCCGGTTATCCCGTCTCCGGCATCATCGTGGTAGAAGAAGTGCTGCGGCCTATCGTCGATCTCTTGTGCGGCAGGGTATTAACAACCTATGATTACGTCGACGCGATTCTGTCGAAGGCGATTGTTTCGACCTTAAAATACCAGGAGTTCGTCCGTGTGCGCATGGGATACGTCAAAGGACGCCTGATCGCCTCGCCACTTAACAGAGGTGGCGGTGTGGTGACGTCTTTCATGCATGCCGATGGCATCGTCGAAGTTCCGCAGGATGTGGAAGGCTATGAAAGCGGGGAGAAGGTACACGTGCGCCTGCTGCGCCCGACAAGCGAGCTTGAGCGGAGCCTTGTAGCCATTGGCAGCCATGACCCTCTGTTTGACGAGCTATCGGAGCTCATGCGCGTCACGTACGGCGATATATCGCTGAGTTCGTCGCATGTTGGCAGTATGGGTGGCATATTGGCGCTGCGTAACAGCGAAGCGCACGTCGCAGGGATACATCTGCTCGACGAGGAGACGGGCGAGTACAATGCCTCATTCGTAAAACGGTTTTTTCCCAAAGGCGGCGTGCGCCTTGTCGAATGTGTCAAGCGCATACAGGGCCTGATTGTCCAGAACGGTAATCCGCTGGGCATACACGGAATCGACGAACTTACGATAGAGGGCTTACGATATGTGAATCGGCAGAAAGGATCCGGCACGAGGATACTGATCGACTTCCTGTGCCGTGCGCACGGGATTGACACGTCTTTGATATACGGGTATTCCAGAGAGGAGTGCACGCACACTTTGGTGGCGACACAGATAGCGGCAGGTTCCGCCGATGTGGGTTTAGGGGTCTATGCAGCGGCAAAGATGTACGACCTTGATTTTCTGCCCATAGGTGAAGAGCAATATGACTTGCTGATACCGGATTATGCCTGGGATATGCCGATAACGCAGCGTTTCTTAGAAACGCTGCGTTCAGATGCCTTCCGTGCAAGGCTCGAGGCGCTCGGAGGTTATGTCATCGGAAATCCTGGCAGCGTGAGGGAGTTGTAAGTCTGCCCAGCAACGTGAGGGAGCTGTAAGTCGGCCCAGCAACGTGAGGGAGCTGTAAGCTGCAATCTCTGATGCAACCTCTGATTGGGATTACCAAACTCAAGCAAACTGCCAAACTCATGCGGCTAAATCAACATCCGATGCTGCCTTTCACATGAAGCTCTGGTACACTGCGAACGCCGGATATTTTTCTACCGTTGTTTACGTCAGAGGAGTGAGATATGCCAATTACCGAGACATTGATACAAAACGCAAAGCTGTATGGAGACATGCTCTGCCTGACAGAGGTCAATCCCGAAAAAGAGCAAGGGCGTCCGTGGAAAGAGCTCGCACTGGTCGAGACGGCCCATAGTTTTCGATACCAAAAGGAGCTGACCTGGAGATCATTTAACGAGAGGGCTAACCAGTTCGCGAATATGCTTCTTGCTCGGGGAGTAACACGCGAGGACAAGATTGGCATACTCCTCATGAACTGTATCGAGTGGCTACCGATCTATTTTGGCGTTATGAAGACCGGCGCTGTGGTGGTGCCTCTGAATTTCAGGTATTCTTCGGATGAGATCGAGTATACCCTGGGGCTTGCTGAGATTACGACGTTGGTTATCGGCCCGGAGTTTGTTGAGCGCGTCAGAGCAATCAAGGACAATACGCCTGCGGTCAGCACCTATTTCTTTGTGGGCGACGAATGTCCGGATTTTGCGGAAAGTTTCGAAGTGGCTATTGCGGATTGCTCCAACGAGGAACCGGGGATCGAACTATCTGATGATTTAGACGCAGCAATCTACTTCTCATCAGGTACAACCGGCTTTCCTAAGGCCATTTTGCATAAGCACTTAAGCTTTGTTACATCTTGTCTTGTCGAGCAAAACCATCATAGCCAGACCCATGACGACGTCTTTGTGTGTATCCCACCTCTGTATCATACCGGCGCCAAGATGCATTGGTTTGGCAGTTTTCTTGTCGGTGGTCGCTCAGTGCTGCTTCGTGGAATTCGCCCGAAGTGGATTATCGAAACAATCGCGAGGGAAAAAGCGTCCATCGTCTGGCTGCTGGTTCCGTGGGCTCAAGACATTCTTGACGCCATTGAAAGCGGCGAGATCAATCTGGATGACTATGATTTGAGTGCCTGGCGGCTTATGCATATCGGCGCCCAGCCGGTTCCGCCCAGCCTTATCCGCCGCTGGCTGAAGTATTTCCCCCATCATGAATACGACACCAATTATGGGCTTTCGGAATCGTGCGGCCCTGGCGCTGTCCATCTTGGCGTTGAGAATATACACAAGGTCGGGGCGATCGGAAAGGCTGGCTTTAGCTGGGCAACGAGGATCGTTGATGAGCAGGGCGTGGATGTGAAACGAGGAGATGTTGGCGAGCTGCTTGTGCGCGGCAATTGCGTCATGGAATGTTACTATCACGACCCCGAGGCCACCGCAGAAACGCTCAAGGACGGGTGGCTTTATACCGGCGATATGGCGATGGAGGATGAAGATGGCTTCATCTACCTTGTTGACAGGAAAAAGGACGTGATTATCACCGGCGGAGAGAACATCTATCCTGTGCAGATCGAGGATTTCCTCCGTGGGTTTGAAAAGATCAAGGACGTCGCGGTTATCGGTCTGGCTGACCATCGGCTTGGTGAGATAGCTGCTGCAATCATCGAGATCAAGCCTGATGTGGAGTGTTCCGAGGATGAGATCATGCAGTTCTGCCTACAGCTGCCGCGCTATAAACGTCCCCATAGGATCATCTTTGCGCCAGTCCCGCGCAATGCGACGGGCAAGATCGAGAAACCCCGCTTACGCTTGAAATATGCGGGCGAGAGCATAGTCAAGCAGCAGTTCGAGATAGAGGACTAGGAAGAGATTAAAAAGGGCTCAAGCTGCTATAACTCAAGGAATCGTTGGAGGGCGCAAAAGTTTTTGCGCCCTTCTTCATAACCGATTTCGTAAAGCTCGGTAAGCATCTGCGGGTTATGCTCCATATTCGCGACGCGCACCGGCATCGGTGGACGGATCATGAAGACTTCGCCTGTTTCCTGCATGGAAGTAATCAGGCGGTATTTATCATTATATTTGAGGTGGCGATTTTCCAGTCGATCGATGAAATGTGGGTAACGTTTGTAGCGTAAACGCATGAGCCACAGCGATTTGTCGGGTCCTTTTACATAGCTGGCATCCTGGGTGAGAATAACGATCTGCTTTTCGACTCCGGTTTTCTTTGCGTACTCGATCGGTACGCTGTTGCACATTCCTCCGTCAAGAAGATGGACGCCATCGACATGAACAGTTCGAGCAATCAGGGGCAAGGAGATGGATGCCTGGAGGTATGCGGCGTCGATGATTGGGTCGTTGACGGGCGTATAGACAATCTCGCCGGTTTCGATATTGCAGGTTGTGATGACGAGATCAAGGGGAGACGCATGGTATGACTCAAAATCAAATGGATCCAGCTTATTTGGGATCTTATTGAACGAATAGCGGGGGCTGAAGGCATTGCCGGTCAGGATCAGCGATCGCTTGGAGAAGTAATGCCAGTTGTCACAATACTTGGTATTGATAAAACAGCTTCGCCCGCGCGAACCAGCTACGTAGTTGACGCCCACAAGTGCTCCTGCTGAGACGCCGATGGCATGTCGGGGAAGCAGCTTCTCATCCATGAGATAGTCAAGTATGCCAGCTGTGAACAGACTGCGGAATGAGCCGCCTTCAAGGATCAGATTTGCTTCAGCGATAGTAGCGCTCTGCCAAGCCGGCTGATAGCCTGGACTTGTGTATGGTAGATATCGCATGTTTCCTGCCCCGTGATCAGGGCTTAGTGTTTCCATATCTGAGCATCACCCAAACTCGCGCTGCTTGCGCTTGTCGACCATGACTCGGGTCGTTATGCGCAATTCAAGTCCATAACCGTAATACATGATATTCTATCCGAATCCCGCCCTTTGAAAAGACGTGGGTACGGTATCATACGTCAAGGCACATACAAAATCCGGTATTAACACCGAATTCTGGGTATGGTTGCCAAGAAGAGTTAAAACGTAAGTGGAATAGAGGTGCTCTATGATAGACAAAGCTAAGGTTGAGGAAGCACTCGATCAAATCCGTCCGTTTTTACAGGCCGATGGAGGCGACGTTGTGCTGGTTGACGTATCAGATGACGGTGTGGTCTCGGTCGAGTTGCAGGGCGCATGCAAGGGTTGTCCCATGAGCCAGCTGACTCTAGCGAATAGTGTCGAGCGGGTGCTGAAAGAACAGGTTCCGGAGGTTTCCAAGGTCATCCCTGCATCGCTGTAAACTGTTGGAGCGATAGGAGCGAAAGGCGCTGTCTTTATGAATGTGTGTTGGGCGGAGCGCTTGGAGCGCTTGGAGCGCTTGGAGCAGGTTTTATGAGCGTGTGTTGGGCTGAACGTTTGGAGCGCTTGGAGCAGGTTTTATGAGCGCGTGTTGGGCTGAACGCTTGGAGCGCTTGGAGCGCTTGGAGCGCTTGGAGCCGGTTTTATGAGCGTGTGTTGGGCTGAACGCGGTTGCGACGAAGAGCTGGCGTCGCGTTGCCCTCATGCCATCTCCAGCACTGATGGCCTGTGTGTTGCCAACTGCTTTTACACGGTTTGCCATAAGTCTCAACACAAGATAGCTACTGCGTTTGACTTGTTGCTGGACGAGACTGTTGACCGAAGCGCTGCCATCAAAGAATCCTGCACGTTCTGCGAGTTCTTCCTGAAGAACGCTCCGCGAATTATGTAGTATGAGTTCTTCCTGAGAA
>WQXX01000042.1 GCA_009781535.1 Coriobacteriia bacterium
AACGTCTCGTTTGAACGTCTCGTTTGAACGTCTCGTTTGATAATCAGGCAGCTATCTCAATATACTCGTTGATGCGAACGTTGCTCTCGGTATCCCTCTTGTGCAATACTGCCAGGACTACGATGGCAAGCTGCAGTACGAAGAGGATTGCCTGAGGCACCGTCCAGAGGTCTGCCAAGACCATCGGTACAGTGATGTCCTCAGTGGTCAGGAACAGCACTACTGCGATGATTCCAGCGACCAGACAGGCGACACACCAGAGCATTCCATTGCGATACTCCTTTACCGCGTGTGCGTGATTATTGCTATCCTCATCCTCATCCTTGTTGCCTCTGAAGAGGAAGGCGACAATCATGGCTATGGCGACTAAGATACCAGCAGCCATAAGGATCAGGTTGAGCAGCGCCCAGGAAGAGGTGTTGCCAAGCGGAACGACTTCCTCAACGATGGGGGCTATGGTGCTTACCAGAGGGATAACCTCGCCGTTTATCTCCGTGAACGCCTGGAGTGGAGCCGCATTGGGGTCAAACTCGGTAACTGCTGGGGGAGTGTTGTTCCCACCTGAGACCACAGGGTTTCCGCTTATGCTCGGAGCCACAGGGGTGCTGTTTCCAGCTGAAGCTGTCGAAGAATCATTCCCATTCGAGCTCATGCCAGCATTGGCTCCATCGCCTTGCTCGGTTCCGTCATTCTCGTCACCAGGCTCGGTTCCATCATTCTCGTCAGAACCATCAGTCGTACCCGTCCCGTCACCCGACTCATCTCCGTCTGAGGTCGTACCAGTCCCGTCGTCACCTTCGTCACCTTCGTCGCCGTCACTACCAGTCCCGTCTTCACCTTCGTCACCTTCGTCACCGTCAGTACCGGTTCCGTCGTCACCATCATCGCCCTCATCATCCGTGCCGGTTCCCACAGGGGGCACGAGGTCTGCCAAGGTGGATACAACAGTGATGGTTCCAAACTCATACTCTATGGTGTAGTTGTCTGCAATGATGCCGCTCAACTCGATCAGATGGCTTTCACCAGCACGCGCGCTTGCGGTGTAGCTGGTCTGGTACTGGGCGACTCCGCCCAGGATGCTCGGGCCCTCTCCATCAGCAAAACCGGTTACGGTAAGGCTGAAGACCATGGGGATGGGAGAACCTTGGACAAGCGTCATGTCCTTGACGACGATCGTAAGCACCGCAGGAGTGACTTCCAGGGCGCCATCCTTGTAGCTGATGACGTAGTTAGGCGTCACATCCACACCGCCAGCATTCTTGATAACTGCATCGCTGATGCCGTTTATGCAGGAACCTGGGGTTAACAGCATGCCGCTAATCTGCGCGCTTTCGATGTAGTCGTTGCCTGCTAGCGCACCCTCGGTAACCTCACAACCATCGTTCATCAGCATTGTTCCGTCATAGGGCCTTTTCTCGCTGGCAGCAGTGATGGTGATGTGCCGCGGAGTAATCGTCAGAGCGCCATTTGAGATGGTTGGTTCGTCAAAGAGATGCGTGACGTTTTCGCTCCCGCCAACAACACCAGTTGAGGTATTGGGGCCGGTGTACCAGATTTGATATCCCGCAACAGGGCGGAGATTCTGCATATAGATACCTGTTCCATAACCGGCAGGGTTGGCATTGGTCAAGCCGGTTTGTGAACCAGCGGCTGGCTTAAAGGAGTACATACCGCCGTCGCCAGGATCAGGAAGGGAGATCGTGTAAAGAGCTGCGCTCGTCGCAGATCCGAGATATTGCGTATCCCCATTGTAGGTGCTTTCGCTGCTCGTGCCATCGATGCTCCACTCAAGCGCACCGGTTTTATTCTTGTAGTAAAGCTTGAGGACCAGGTTGCCACTCGTGGGCACAGTGCCTGCTGCAATCTCCCAGGGGCAGGTATCATCATACTCATAGCCGAGGATTCGGATGGGAGTCGCAGAGGTGCTCATGCCGCTGAAGCCTGCGCCGGGGATGACTGCCCAGGCAGCGCCGGTTTCAGCCGGATCAGCAGTGGTATTATCGTTGTAGATATAGTGCCTGACCTCATACACCAGGTTGGTGATATTGAAGGTGCCGGTTATTGAGTGTCCACCGGAGCCACTCGAAACAGCCAATGCGCCATTGTTGAGGCGATTTGCCGGCACGGTCACTGCATAGACAGCATATTTGTATACGTTGTTGTCATCATTGTTGTTGTTGAAGCTTCCAACCTCGATACCTGCAACGCCAGCATATGACATGCCAGTAAGCGCCTTCTGGCTCGAGGATACAAAGAAGTACAGAGTCACAGACTTGCCGCCTTCATTGATCTGCATGCAAGCACGGCTAAGGCTGGTCTTGCTATTCGCTGACACGCCACCCCACGTAAGGTCCTGTACATCAGCTGGGACTGTCCAGCCTGATGCAAAGAGGCTGATGGCGCCGCTCCAGTATTCTTTCTTGGTCGGATTGATGCTCAGATCGAGCCCTGAAGGGGCGCTTGCGCTTTCACCTGAGGTTCCATCATCTTCGCCATCGGATTCTGTTCCAAGATCATTGGTGATCTCATCGCCGTTACCGTGCTCCAAATCCTCGCCTAAAGCGACACGAGGAAGAATGGGGAGAAGGGCTGCAACCAGAATGATTGCGAGCACGAATGAAAAAAACCGTGCAATTGTTTTTGCCGAGCTGAGGGTTGTCGTACGAGTGTTCATTTGTTGTTTTTTGGTTTTCATCTTGCACCACCTTTTTGTTTTCACCTACGTTATTGACCATGCTACTTGCCACTTGATGCGTATAATGCATTCCTTCTTCTAACAAAACAAGCCCCGACCACCGCGATGAATGGCATATGCAGGGCTTTTACCCTCTCATCGCGTTAGAAGGTATAGGAGGAGACAGCAACAGGGCTTGACATGAAGATTCCGTGGCTTTGTCATGGGATTGAAATGCGCTTGACATGGGTTTGCAAGGGGCTCAAATTTTGGTAAAAATCCCGATGACGACCCAGAGATAATCCACTATAGTATCTAAGTATCGGTGGTTGGAGGATATCATTGGAGGATACCCTCCCGTTTAGAAGGGAGAGACAATGGGGATGTTCAGTTGGAAACTACACGGCGATGGTAAAACCATCAAACAAGGTGAGGTGATTGCCCCTGACGAACGTCTGTCGTGGGTGCGTACGACTGGTATCGGCTTGCAGCACATCGTGGCGATGTTCGGCGCGACCTTCCTCGTGCCGGTGCTGGTTGGATTCCCACCGTCGACCACCCTGTTCTTTTCCGCAATCTCGACAATGCTCTTCCTTCTCATCACACGTAACAAGGTGCCGAGTTATCTCGGCTCTTCTTTTGCGTTCATAGCACCGATAACAGCTGCCATGTCCGGCGGCAATATGGGTGTTGCGACCTTTGGCATCATGTGCGTCGGTATCATTCTTGGCCTTATCGGCCTGTTGATCATGAAGGTCGGATACAAGTGGGTCGACATCCTCATGCCACCGGTCGTTACCGGCGTCATCGTCGCCCTGATAGGTTTTAATCTGGCGCCTGTGGCTGTGCAGAACTTCCTCGACTTTCCCATCACGGCTCTGATAACCTTTGGCTCAATTCTCTTGATCCAAGCACTTTTTAAAGGCATGATCGGGCGTCTGTCGATTCTCATCGGTGTTATCATCGGTTATGCGTATGCCGCGATACAGAGTATTGTTGTCGCAGACCCAGAGCTGGCAGAGATCGATTTTACGGCTATCAAAGAGGCTGCTTGGATCGGCTTGCCGCAGTTCACGCTACCAGTGCTCGACTTCAGTATCCTGCCGATGTTTTTGCCTGTAGTCCTGGTCTTGATCGCAGAAAACATCGGCCACGTTAAATCGGTGGCGACGATGACCGGTAAGAGTCTTGACAGCTCCATCGGACGCGCTCTGTTTGCTGACGGTCTCGGCACCATGTTTGCCGGTATCGGCGGTGGTTCCGGTACGACGACCTATGCAGAAAACATCGGCGTAATGGCTGCCACGAAGGTCTATTCCACGGCGGCATATTGGGTTGCCGGCATCGGCGCCCTGTTGCTTTCGTTGTGCCCGAAATTCGGCGCAGCGATATTCTCGATTCCTGTAGGCGTACTCGGCGGCGTGTGTATCCTGCTGTACGGTATGATCGGCATGCTCGGTGTGCGTATCTGGGTGGAGAACAAGGTCGACTTCTCCAAGCCGCTCAATATCATCACGGGTGCGGTGCCACTGGTCATGGGTATCGCTAACTTCAGGCTGGTATTTGGCGCCAATGATGAGGTGGAACTCGGCGGGATCGCCTGCGGCACCATCGCAGCCCTCGTGCTTTACCACCTCGTACGTCTCTTACAAAAAGCACGCGGCATCGACGTCGAACCAAAGGCGAAGAAGGAATAATTGCCTGTATGTACTAGTAAGCCCCGGGTCGCGCACCGCGCGACCCGGGGCTTTCCTTTTGCTGGAGCTTTAATGACGAACCGCACGTCACCCCAGACCTGATCTGGGGCCTAGCGGGCGATTGGCAGGGAGTGTGCGTGTGTCCGACAGACACCCGGCAGTGTCCAAAAACCGACTATACTAGCCCTACGAAGATTATTTCTTCAGCAGATGATGTCGCAGCTGTTGGATGACCTCGTTAAGATCAAGCGGTTTACCGATATGCCCGTTCATGCCGTTTGCCAGGCACTTCTCGATATCCTCCCTGAAGATGCTTGCCGTCATTGCGATAATCGGCACCGTTTGGGCATTCGGGGTATCCAGCGCCCTGATGCGGCGCGTCGCCTCATAACCGTCCATCTCAGGCATGCGGATATCCATGAATATCATCTCGTAGACGTCCGGCGATTCGCTGAACATTCGCAGGGCCTCTTTACCATTCACGGCACAGTCAATCACCAAACCGGTCGGCTCCAATAAGGTCAGCAGGATATCGCGGTTGATCTCGACGTCTTCTGCCAGCAGGATACGATGGTTCGACAGTATGCCGTCGGTTTTAGTTGCTTGAGCTCCAACAACATCCAGACTGTTGCCCAAGCTATTGTCGGAATCTCTATAATTATCCGGCAGCAGCCCCTCTTCTTTGTCCTTGCCACGTTTAACGCGAACGCTGAAGCTGAAGGCAGAGCCCTTTCCAAGTTCGGAATCGACCCATATCTCGCCATCCATCATCTCCACGATGCTTTTTGAAATCGAAAGCCCCAAGCCTGTGCCGCCGAATTTCCGCGTTGTATTGCTGTCTGCTTGTTGGAATGATTGGAACAGGCGATCCTGTTGGTCCTGACTGATGCCGATTCCGGTGTCTGTCACGGTAAACCTGATGAGGCAAACGCCATCCACTTCCTCAATGAGTCTGGTCGCAAGCTTGATGGTGCCATGCTCAGGGGTAAATTTGACTGCATTGGACAGCAAGTTGGTGATAACCTGCGCCAGACGCATGTCGTCACCAAAAAGGTTATTGGGAATAGTCTTGTCGATGAACAGATCGAAGGCCTGGTTCTTCTCATTGAGGCGGAAGTTCATCACTCCGACGACCCGCCGGAGCATGCTCTCGAAATTGAAATCAGCCAGCGATAAGTCGAACTTGCCAGCTTCGATCTTGGACATGTCCAGAATATCGTTGATGACGCCGAGCAGGTGCTTGGAGGCGTCTTCGATCCTTGTAAAGCAATACTTCATCCGTTCGGGATCCTGCGCGGCAGTACCGATCGAGGTCATGCCGACAATCGCATTGAGCGGTGTGCGTATCTCATGGCTCATGGTGGCAAGGAAGGTGGATTTGGCTTCGCTTGCAGACCTCGCCTCCGCCTGCTGTTTTGCCAGCTCTTCCATTTTGGTGATGTCCTGGATGACTTCGATGAAACCGACGGTCTGACCGTGCAGGTCTTTGAGTTTCTCAACGTCGACTTGGTAAGAAAGATTCTCGTGGGTAAAGAAGGTCTTGCCTTGCCCACGTTTTGCGCAGGATATTGCACAATAGTCGGTGTCGCAGATACTGACGCCCCAGCTGTTACACGGCAAGCCGATAACGTCCTCGCGCTTCTTGCCGAGCACATCTTCAAGCGCCGCGTTAACAAAGGTCCAGTTCATTTCCGGGTCCTGGACAGAGACAAGGAATGGTATCGAGTCAAGGATGGATTCATACCAATGGGCCATTGCTGCGAATTTCTCAGATTCGTCGGAGATCTTGCTCAGCATAGCCTCGCGTTCCTGCAGGATGCCGTCCAGCTTTCCGGTCAGGGTGTTAAACCAGCGGGAGAGTTCTCCGATCTCATCATTTTGGTGGCTCGGGACCTGCTCCGTAAGGTCAGCCCTATCCTCGGCGATGTCTTGGATCTTGGCCTTGATCGTATTCAGCGGACGAGTCACAAGCCTGCGTTGCTGCAGCAGGAGCGCAAAGATAGGTACCACAGCCATTGCCGCCAGCATCAGCGCCAGGATAAGAGACGCGGCATTCGTCAGTGTGGAGACTGCTGTTGTGTCCATCGCACAAACGATGACCCCGACCTGGTTGTCTTTGTAGTCGCGGAGCGGGAAGGTCGCAAGCGTCATGGAACCAAAGTCCTCGTAGACAATATCTTCTTTGCCTCTGGTGAGGAAATCAGCGGTTATAAGGGCTTCAATGGAGCTGTCCTGTGCTTCGACGACTCGTACAAAATCACCTTTTGGCGGGTATTTTTCTGCGTCCTGCAACTCGACAGAAAACTCGAGCAGTTCGATGTTCGCATACAGGGTGATATAGATCTTGCCCTCTTCAGTAACAGCGTCAAGGATGGGATTGAAATCCTGCAAGGATTCAGCAGACCCGAGCTGCTTGCCATCCGGCCCAATGATGGGGATAACGCCTCGGATGGCAAAACCGCCGCTTCCAGGCTCCAGACCCGTAGTCGCTTGACCGGTCCTGTTCGTATCTATAACGGTGGGCCGATAACCACGAAGGTCATCTGAGACATCGACCCAAACCCCGTCGATTCTTGTATTGAACTCCCTCCAAATACGAACCAGGCTATAACCATTCGGCAGATGGAAATGCAGCTGGAGGTCTTTTCCCATGTACTCCTTGTAACTGTCCAGCATCGGGGCAAGCTCTGCACGCAGCATATCACGCGCCGCCTGGGATTCGGGCGAGTAAGGATCGTCGATATTGCCGCTTAAAGCGAGCTCGTAGGCTTCGATTACAACCGGTAGGCGCACGAATACAGAGGTCTCACTGACGGATTGCTGGGCACTTGCTTCGATTTCCTTCATGATAAACGAAAAACGGCTCTCAATGACGTCTTTGACATATTGTTCCCGCATATTGGTGAATGAAGCATTAATTACGGCGAAACTAATTAGGCCAAAACAAAGCACAATACAGATTTGAGGAATGGCTAACTTCCAAATAAGCTTCATATTCGGCATATTCCTCTCTAACGTCCCCAGTCCATATATATCAACCCGCATAACTCATATACGACTTCTTTAGTATGGCACAAAACACTCCATTCAACAACAGTGGTTTATCGTTTTTTCATGCTTCTTTTTGGATTTCCTTGTAGTATTTGCTACAGATTCTTCAATATTTCTTCTCGTTCCCGCTTCCATTCGTCTTTTCGATATTTCAACTCTATTCCTCATTTTGGTATACTGCGCCGAAGAGGATTGACAGGGAACAAAATGAATCGAAGGGAGCTTGCTGTATGCCACGGAAAACTCAATCAACTCAAAAGGCGCCCATGAATCCACTGCTCAAAAATCAGATCATCGGCGGCACCTGCGCGTGTCTGATAGTGGTTTTCGCCTGTGTCCGCATCTTTGTTCTCGGGGCAACTCCTGATGGCATTTTCAATAATCTGATGTCAATAACCGGAACCGTGCTTTCATTAGTGGTGTTGACCAGTGCGGTACGTATCATGCTTGCCGCCAAGAAGGTCAAGAGTTTCAAAGAAGTTCTTAACGATGAGCTTCAGGCGATTGACAAGCAGTACGGGGCCCTGATCGAACCTCACGACGAGATCGCAGGCGACGGCGTTGACGGCATGGTTTATCTGATAGCTGATAATGTTGATGCGGTTTTTACACCGACCCGGACCCAGTGGGACAATCTAAAATATATGGAGAAATTCTCCTTCAGTGAGAATTTCTCTGAGACGCGGACAATCTATTACTACCTGAACTATGTCAATATGGCAGCTCGGGCGGCGCGGCTCGGTGACAGCTTGGAGATGACTGCTCGTCTGCTGGCCCGTGACACTGCGGTTGCGATCCAGCGGAGTTTTTCTGATATCGTAACCGCCCATGCATTAGAGATCACCCAGGAAGAGGGCAGGGCAGTCGTTACCATCCTGGTTAATTCTACCGAGACGCCCCAAGATGCCGAACGCATAGCCGAGCTCATCGATTATCTACTCTTCCTGCACTTTGTCGCAACCTAGGAAGGCGCTGATTAAAGCCTAAGCCACTGCGAACCTCGCTTACGTATTTCTTATACGCCGCGCTCGGTTCTCGTGT
>WQXX01000043.1 GCA_009781535.1 Coriobacteriia bacterium
TATCTTTAGCGGTCTCACTGAGACCTCAGGGCGATTAAGCGCCAAATCCCTGTTCATTTGCAGATTCAGCCAGAACTGCGGTGTCGTCCCGAAAGCCTCCGAGAATAACCAAGCGGTGGATGATGTGATTCCTCGCTTCCCATTCACGATCTCGTTCACACGTTGCACGGGTATCCCTACGTGTGACGCGAGTTCGACTTGGGTAATCCCCAATGGAATCAGGAAATCTTCACGCAGTATTACACCCGGGTGCGTTGGTATTCTGTTCTCAGGAATCATCCTCATCATCTCCTAGTGGTAGTCCAGTATCTGTACATCGTATGCGTTCGAATCCTCGAACTTGAAAACCAAGCGCCATTGGTCATTGATCCGTATCGAGTAAAGACCCTTTAAATCCCCTCTCAGTGGTTCCAACCGATTGCCTGGCGGTGATCTCAAATCTGCAAGACTGTGCGCTGCATTTAGGACATCGAGTTTTCTGAGAGCTATTCTTTGCGTTTCCTTTGAAAATCTCCGTAACTTGATGGAGGCTCTGTTATGGAAAAGATCCTCAGTTGCTTTGTCTGCAAATGAAACAATCATGAAACCTGCTTTCTCTACTGTTGCATGGTATCACGGATACCATGCAAGTTCAAGTGTCATTCCAGTCAACATAGCTTTGATTCGCGAAACGTGAAGCTCTATAGTTTCCAAATCATTCTCGCTATTGGTTACAGAGTGCGTTCAAACATTGGCACTCACTTCAGAAATTTTGCACCTGAATTTGTGAAGTGGGCAACTATTCGAAAAATTCGAGTAGTTCAAAATGAGGCGAGTGTGAGGTGGCGCGTCAGGTCAAATGCTACAACCTTGATCATGGCGGAATGGACTTCTTGAGTTGACATATGAACAAGCTGGCTTTAATATGTACTACGTTGTAGTGCGAAAGGAGAAAAGTCATGCCAATGCAGAGTACTGCGGTCCGCTTGCACCTGAGGAGAGGAAGTGGATCCAGAATTACGCCGACTTTTGTGGTAAATCGTTTTCGGAGGTTGTCCGAGAAGCCGTGCTCGAAAGAATAGAAGACGAAGCTGACCTGCGCGCTTATGATGAAGCCCTCGCCTTGGATGATGGCACCGGCTACTCTATGGCTGAGGTTGAAGCTATGTTTGACAGGTGCTAGGCATGACATATCATGTTGTATGGTCGTCCGCGGCTATCAAAGATCTTAAACAACTCGATGCGCAAACGAGCCGATTGATCAGAGCCTGGGTTTCCAGCAACCTCGAAGGATGCAGCAACCCACGGACGATTATCGGCGGCAAACAATTGCAGGGTCACAAAGATGGATGGCGATACCGTGTCGGGTCATACCGCATCCTTGTTACTATCGTCGATGAGGAATTATTAATCCGTGTTGTCCGAGCCGGACATCGTCAAGGGGTCTACCGTAATATGTAGAAAAGCATTTACCCTGAGTGAAATATGGATCAAAAAAACCTCAGGTTTGGTTTCTGAGAACTACAGCCGCCCGGCACTCGTTTTCACGAGTGCCGGGCGGCTACCGAGTAAGCCATCTTCTCCTGAATGCTTTCTGGTTTGCCCGACTCGGCAGCTTAATGTGACAAACCAGACCCTGTCACACAAATGAATGCTCATAAATGAGGAGACGCGAATACTCGGGTATTATGCACAACCTACTTTTCGAAGAAAACCGAGTTATCTAAATCATGCCAGAACAAGTGGTTTGAGACATAACTGTGAACACTTTGAGCCAGTGCAAATAGCAGTGCCCTAGCCATTTAGTAAACCAACTAAGAAATACAACCACTTTGTCAGCGGCGCTTAAAGTCTGCGCCTGTTCCCCTCGTGACCCTTTTTCTTGTTAATATGATCGATTGTTAGAATCATTCCAACAACTAATAGTTCATACTGTCCATCTAATACTTCCATGACATAGTAGTCGCCTCTGCCAAGAATATTTTTATTAAACTTGCCAATTGCTTTACCGTCTTTAAGAATTTCAAAGTTCGAACCTAAAACATTTCCCTTGACCTTAAGCCCGGGACCAGAAATTCGGAACTCCGGTTTGAGTAAAGTAAAGTCTTTTCTTATTTTTGCAACTTCTACACCGCCAATATGCAAGAAATAAGTTGGCAAAGCAGCGACAAACTTCTCCACAACTTCTGCCACTGGCTGATTGTATATATTTAGGATAGTAAAGCGTTTAGGAATCTTCATGAAGCTGCCCTTGACCAGATAAACATCCGCACCATTTTCATCCGTTATTTCATATGTATCACGGATTGTCCACTCATATCGCTGGTCGATATAAAGCTTCTTTGGTTCCTTTTTTGCGGGCTTTTCTTTTTTGATAACTTTTTCTTTAGGTTTGTCATCAGGATTATTCAGAGAGTTTGCAACATTTGTTGCTACACCAGTAACAAATGTTGCGGCACCTCCTACTGCATTATCCAGTTTTCTTGGTATGACTGCCTTTTTCTTCGCTTTTTGCTGCTCATTGTTCTGAGCATTAAGCACTTGCTCTGCCGTGTTGTCTAATGGTGAAGATGAACTCACGCCCCAGTTGATCGGGCAGCCACATTGGGCGCAAAATGGCTGCTGATTTTGGAGTATTGCTCCACAGTTACCGCAGTTGAAGCTCATATCTGAATCCTCTCCATTGTAATCTAAGGCTCTGGGGGAAGGACATCCATTCCGGCTCCTCAACCAAATCAGGAGTTCTTTATCAATGATCCCAGAGGATGCAGCCCTTCTGCATGATGTTACTGACAGGGCTCTTCTAGAGAATCCTGTCAGACTGCGCACTCCCAATTCTATCATATGAGGATTTCTGGAGAGGAAAGTTAAGAATCGCAGTGGAATGGGCATAGAGACCCAATCAACTACCTGAATCTCAACGAGTACCCTTAATGCTTGGTAAGCACTCGGAATAATGTATTACTTCCTCTTGGTATATACCCACCGCAACTCATCTTGCATTGCTGGACGATTGGAATAGGTGGAGCGCCAAGTGACTATCAGCCTATCGACTGTCTCTTTGCCGTTCGGATAGTCGAGCATCCTCTGTAGCACCCGAACAATCTCCTGATAGCCAGCTCTGCCACTGGCAGGCTTAGCCATGTTTCTTGCGATACCTTCGTAAAGCATCAGCAATTGCTGATCAAAACCAGGTCTAAGAACATCTTCATAACGGGCTAGCTCGGCAAGAATAATATGGGTATATACGCCGGTTCGCTTTGCTTCTATCTCAATATTTTCCAGAATGCGATCATAGAGCTCTTCTTCACGATACAAACAATTCAGATTATGGCTGCTGCCAATAGCGCGGAAAACCAGCTCGCGCTGCATTTCCCACTGGTCAGCCGAATACAAGCCCTTATACAGCTTAAAGCCCTCAAGATCCGCTGGTGAGTAGTGGGTCACAAAACGATAAACTTCATCATGCGCCTTCTCTGTCAATCCAGCCTTCTCATAGCAGTCGATAAGCTGTCTGGAATAGTGGGAAACAAGGTAACGTTCATCCTTGTCAAGCTCCTTGCTTTCCTCCAGAAGAGCAATCAGTTCCGTCAGCTTTCCTTCAGTTTGCAATTCTTCCATCTCTGCGCGACGAACTACGGGTAACCAGCGATACTTGTTTCGGAACTCGAGAGTCTCATGCTGGTCGGCACCGAGTGTTTTCAGCAAATTGATTTTCATCATGACCAAATGCGAGAAATGATAGGTACCCAGCGCTTTCTGCGGTGAGTAAGCTATCACCGACCTAGTTCGTTTACTGCGCTGCTCCGATTGCTCCGCAACAGTTGCTTCCTCTTCCTCAATCTCCTTCTCGACAATGGACAACTGCCTGCGATACAAGGTCTGCTTATCAAAATGAGTTGTCAGAAAACTGAGAAGGCTGTCAGCAAGGCATTCTTCCGACTGTTTGACCTTTTCGTAGAGGTCGAGCATTTCCCTGAACATAGAACGGCGCTGCTCATTATCTGCAACCGTATATAGAGCATCCCAAAGATCGTCCATCGAGTCTGTAAACGCCTGATGCTCTCCGTTGCTGCCGTCAATCAGTATTGACGCGTATTGCTCGCAAAGATAAAGGGCAAGATCCATTGCGGCATGGTATTGCGCGGCGTATTCCGCTATCTCCAGTAGCTCTTGGATGACATTTCTATCAAGCGCATACACCAACTTGGAGCCATTTCGCCAGTCGGCAAAACCGCTGCTGTCAGTGTAGTTGTCGATGATCGTATCAACAGTTCTGCGCATAGTCCTTACATACTCACTCCATTCCTGTTCTGCTGGTTCTTTGTCAACGCTGTCTGACTTGCTGTATTCACCCGCTGCGTACTCTGCCATCAACCGGGCTGCCAGGATATCATCCTTTCTAGCAGCTGATAATAGTTCTTTTCTGGTGATTTCTTCAGAGAGTTGTCCAATAACCTCCTCAAGACTGACTGTGTCGCGAAGAGAGAGCCTCTTCGCCTTGGAATCTGGACTATTCTCATTTCCTGTATCGGTGGCATCCAAGGTATAAAACAGGGCAGCCATGTGCTTGCAATAGTTTCCATCCTCAGCGTATGGGCAGTCGCAGTCACAATCGCTGATTCTGTCTTCATCTTTAACGATACTGACCAGATAATCCTCTCCACCATGGACAATTGCTGAGAATTCCTCGTCCGTCTCAGTGACCTCATCGACCGCACCAGCCAACCATATGCCATACCCTCGGTCGAGAATCCGTTTGGTAAAAAGCTTTTTCCAATCCGTCATGATGCTCCTCATCTGGTCGAATACTCAGAAAACGGTTCCGAGAAAAAATGATACAGCAAACTACAGGGTTTCGGCATATGGGCAAATCAGATAGACTGTTTAATTGAAACAGTTAATCGGAAACCTAGATTATGCTGGCTAAGTCGTCTAAATTGAATGTCGAGACCTCATGAGAATTGCATTATTCGGGGTATCATGTGTAGGGAAAAGCACAATAGGCAAGAGACTGGCTGAATTATTGGACTACAGTTTCGTCGATTTCGATGCAGAAGTGTCAACAAGGATGGAGATGTCGATTTCACGACTGAAAAGTGTCTGTTTCAACGAGCATGAGTATCGCCAGAAGGTCAAACACATACTTCCAATGGTACTTCTTGAGTACCAGAAAGACCTGGTCTTGGCAATGCCGCCTAGTGGCTTGTTTCGAGAGTATAAGATCGTCTTCGACAAGAATCCCGATATTCTTACAATTGCGTTAATGGACAAATCGATTCATATCCTGAATCGTCTGGTTTTCACCGACGATAACGATTCGATTGTCGATGAAGAAGTGGTAAATGACGATAATTGGTATCGTTACTACCATGAGATCCAAGAGGATGCCAGATACTTCGGCACGACCCTGCGTAAAGCCAAGCTGCAATTCAACATCGACGGACGGGGAATTGACGATGCTGCAATCGCTATAGCAGACCTCGTTGAGCGCTATGACGGCTGTTGTAGCCTGTAGTCGCGTGGAGGGTGTCCGCCGCCCCTTATCTTAGGCACTCTGGATTTACAGGCACCCCTGTCATTCCATTAATCCTCACCATTCATTACATCTCCGCTATTCCTTGCATTCTCACCTTTCATGGAACTAATAATCGTCTTCTTGCCACAATAGTGATATTTTTTTGCCGCAAAAGCACACAAAAAATCCTGCTGCGATGTCATCAGCTTCCTTTCTATCGCGAAATCTCTGATAATAGAGTGGGATTGGCTACAGTATTATAGGTTTGAACCTGTGCAATTTTTGCACAGGTTCAAACGAAAGCCGCCCGGCGCTCGTTGGAAACGAGTGCCGGGCGGCTACTGATAATCAATGGAAACTACTGTTGCCCGAGGGCAAAACGCTCGAAGCTCACAACATCGATCGTGGTGCCAAGCTCCTTGGCGTTCTTGTTGATATACGCGCGCACCGTCGTTTCAGGATCCTTGATGAAAGCCTGCTCAAGCAGGGCGCTTTCCTTGAAGAACTTCTCCAGACGACCTTGCGCCATCTTCACTTGGATGCTCTCTGGTTTGCCAGACTCAGCAGCTTGCGCCTTATAGATCGTCATCTCATGCTCGATGATAGCCGGGTCAAAGCTCTCGCGTGAGACGGCGCCTGGGTTAGCAGCCGCAACCTGCATGGCGACGTCCTTGCCGAGTACCTTAAAAGCGCTATCGGCAGCAACATCGGTATTACCAAGAGCGAACTCGACGAGGATGCCGAGTTTGCCGCCGCCGTGGATATAGCTTGCCAGCGCCCCGTTGTCAGTTGCCTTGCGCACAAAGCGGCGTACTTGTATGTTCTCGCCGATGGTGTGGATGGCGTCGGTGATGAGCGCATCGATCGTCTCTCCATCAACTATTAGAGCTTTGAGCGCCTCAAGATCAGCCGGGTTGTTCTCCAGCACCGCTTTGGCGATCTTGGCGGTAAATGTGACGAAGTTGTCGGTGCGTGAGACAAAATCAGTCTCACAGTTGATCTCGACAAGAGCGCCGGCAGACGCATCGTCGGTAAGTACAGCGACGACCAGACCATCGTTGGTTGCACGGCCAGCTTTCTTTGCAGCTACCGCCAGCCCACGTGTGCGCAGGACATCGACCGCAGCATCGATATCGCCGTCGGCCTCGGTGAGCGCCTTCTTACATTCCATCATGCCTGCGCCTGTCATCTCGCGCAGTTCTTTAACCATTTGTGCAGTTATCTCAGCCATGGTTTATCCTCTCTATTGGATATCTGTGTTTTCATCGGCGGCATCTGCCGCAACGCTGTCATCAGCGTCGGCATTTGCCTCAGAGCGCTCGGCATCCGTATCATCAGGATCAGCCGAAGCCCTGTACACTACTGCGCCAGCACTTGCGGCGAGCATCTCCGCAACCGTCACGCTGCCGCCTGTCGCGCCGGCGATGGCAGCATCAGCGATGACCTCGCACATTAGGTTGACCGAACGGATCGCGTCATCGTTGCCCGGAATGCCGATATCGACTTCATCGGGGTCGGCATTCGTATCAAGTATTCCGATGACCGGGATGCCGAGGCGGTGCGCCTCATGGATGGCGATCTCCTCGCGCTTAGTGTCGACGACAAAGATGGCATCCGGTACTGCGGTCATATTGCGCACGCCGTTGAGGTTGGCTTGGAGCTTGCCGAGCTCCTTGCGCAAGATGATCTGCTCCTTTTTTGGCAGGGCAGCCATGCGGCCGTCCTCGTCCATAGCCTCGAGCTCTTCCATATAAGTCACACGGGAGCGGATGGTAACGAAGTTCGTAAGCATACCGCCAAGCCAACGGTTGTTGACATAGGGCATGTTGCTGCGGATGGCGTTGGAAGAAATCGGCTCCTGCGCCTGCTTCTTCGTGCCGACGAACAGCAGCGTGCCGCCCTTGGACGTAAGGTCCTTGACAAAGGTATAGGCATTGTCAAGCTCGATGAGGGTCCGTTTGAGATTGATGATGTAGATGCCGTTACGATCGCCGAAGATATACGGCTTCATCTTGGGATTCCACCTGCGGGTCTGATGCCCGAAGTGGACGGCTGCTCCGAGCAGCGCCTGAATGTTGACAGGTTGTGCCATTGTTACTCCTTCTTTTGTTGTTTGGGAAGCAGCGCCCCGCACGATGTCTGTCGTGCAAAAGGATCCTGCCTCCGCCCTCTGCCCGGATCGACCTCCGCTGCCGCAACCAGCGCCGTTTGAATGAATGCCGGTTTTCTCCAGCTTTCCAGCTAAAAACCAGCCGTCCATTGCTCCGGCACCAGCCACTTGCGGGCGAAGTCCCCACGAGAAGCGTTTTGCGTGTTAGGCGCTTGCTACCTCTCTTTGGCATGTGTGATAGACGAACCCGCTAATGATACCAGAAACCCTGGCTCGTGCAAGGCTCGTATTGACGTTTAACGGGAGAGCGCGCGATGGTTGGGTTTAGGGATGGAGGTTTGGTGTTAGGGGTCGAGGGACGATTCTTGCTGTACGGTTCACGCCCCGCCTGCGCTGGCAAGCCAGCGCAGGCGGGGCGTTCACTATTCGATACCGTATTTGCGCTTGAGCCGATGGAGTTTTTTGCGCCATGGCATATAGAGCGGTATGAGGAATACTACCGTGGCAATCGCATGTGCAAGCGAGGCGAGAAGACCGGCTGAGTATGCGACCGCGGCGGCGGCAAGAGTCGTCTCCCCCACAAAACCGATAAAGAAGTAGGTGTCAAGAAGCAAGCCGTAACAAATCGGCGCGATGAATCCGCACACGTAGACGAGGATCTGGTGCTTGAAGACCCCCTGCTCCTGAAGCGCTCCGGCTACATAACCCATACAGCCCCATCCATACATCTGCCACGGCGTCCAAGGGCCCTGCCCGAAAAAGAGGTTCGAGACAAGCGCAGCAAGCGCCCCGGTCATGAAGCCGCTTTGGCGCCCAAAGCACAAGCCCGCCA
>WQXX01000044.1 GCA_009781535.1 Coriobacteriia bacterium
CACGTGACCGGCAAAGGCGTCATCAAGGAGCTGCGCCGGCTGTTCCCCCAAAGCAATATCGTTGCCGTGGATTATGACCCCGGCGCCAGCGAGGTCAACCAGCTCAACCGCATCAAGCTCATGACCAGCGTGGCAAAGAGCAACTTCAATAAGATGAAGGGCGATTCTGGGAAAACTGAAAACGACAAAGACAAAGCATAAGGCGACGCTGGCAAGGCATGAGACCATATCATGGTCAAGGGTTTGATTAAAGGTTGATTTAATTCAATTTTCATACGTGAGCGGAGGCAGAGTGCCGATGGATAAGGTACAATACCTTCGTGCTTGAGATTATTACATCACTCGTTTTTTGTGTGCTCATCCCCTGCATTGTCATGGGTCTGCTTATCCGCCCACTAAGGGCATCGGCTCCCAAGATTCCTAACTATCGAGGCACCAAGGTATTCCAGGGTCTCGGAATCATATGGCTCATATGGCTGCTTTTCTTCTGGGTCGGCGCCTATCTTGTGGTGCTCCTCCGTTTTGAGCAACCGATCTGGGTCAGTTATTTTATCCCGTTGTTCCCACTGGTAGCTGGAACCTGTGCATTCGGCTTGTTTGATGATTTGGCGGGTGACAAGGAGGTCAAGGGCTTTCGAGGGCACCTGCGCGCGCTTGCAAAAGGCAGACTTACCACCGGCGGTCTGAAAATGCTCGGCATAGGGCTCTTAAGCCTTTTTACCGCGGTCTCGCTGTATTGGACCGGCGTCTCTTCGTGGCCGCGCATCCTGCTTGTGACCTGCGTAATCGCGCTCATGGCCAATTCCATCAACCTCTTTGACGCGCGCCCCGGACGCGCAGGCAAGGTCTATTTCGACTGCCTCATTTTGGCAGTGCTTGGCATCATATTCGGTGGCGTCCTTCATCTGAATGCGGTAACCATCGTCGCTATTGTTCTGGCAGGGTTAGGGCCGCTTGTGGCCGTCTGGCGTTTTGATATAGGCGAGAAAGGTATACTTGGGGACGCGGGCGCCAACTCGATGGGCGTCTTCCTCGGATACCTGCTTGCAACCTCACTGCCACTGTTGGCACTGGCAATACTGACGGTTGTCCTCCTTGCGTTGAATATCCTCGGTGAGTTTGTCTCGTTTTCGCGCATCATCGAACGCAACCGTGTGTTAAACGCACTTGACAGGCTCGGCAGGAAAGACATTAATCGATGAATCTCTCGTTTTGTCGTTTGTTCGTGTCGTATTCCGCTAGAATAGGGAGTTAGAAAACAGGTAAGGCAACGGGTAGGGTGTTAGATGAGAGGGTTGGAAGGTATTATGGCAAAGCACATATTCATTACCGGTGGCGTTGTTTCATCACTCGGAAAAGGGATTACAGCGGCATCAATCGGCCATCTTCTCAAGGCTCGTGGTTACAAGGTGACCATGCAGAAGGCCGACCCATATCTTAATGTCGATCCGGGCACCATGAGCCCGTTTCAGCATGGCGAAGTCTTCATCACCGACGACGGGCACGAGGGCGATTTAGACCTCGGGCACTATGAGCGCTTTATCGACGAGAACCTGTCGCGCGATTCGAATTTTACCGCCGGCGTCATCTATCAATCGCTCATCATGCGCGAACGAAGAGGCGACTTCCAGGGCGGCACGGTGCAGGTCATTCCTCATATGACCAATGCCATCAAGGACCGCTTGACCCGCATTGCCGAGCAGAGCAACGCTGATATCGTCATCACCGAGATAGGCGGTACGGTAGGCGATATCGAAAGCCTGCCCTTCATCGAAGCGGCGCGTCAATTCAAAATGGCAAAAGCACCCGGCGACGTGCTCTTCATCCATGTGACCTTGGTGCCGTACATACCCGCTGCCCATGAGGTCAAGACCAAACCTACCCAGCATAGCGTCAAGGAGCTGCGCTCCATCGGCGTGCAGCCCGACTTCATCGTATGCCGCTCAGACCACGATATCGAGCAGAATGTCCGTGAAAAGATCGCGCTTTTCTGCGACGTAAAGGTTGACAACGTGCTTTCCTGTGTCGATGAGACAAGCATTTATAGGGTGCCGCTCAATTTCCAAAAACAGGACTTTGATATCAAGATACTCAATGCGCTCGGTCTTGGGGTAAAAAGTATCGACATGCGCGGCTGGGATGCGTATATCGCCAGGATGGAAAAACCAGCAGGCGAGCCGGTCGACATCGCAATTGTTGGCAAGTATGTCTCGCTGCCCGATGCGTATCTCAGCATTACCGAAGCCTTACACCATTCAGGCGTTTTCCACGGGCGTAGACTTGCCATACATCTTATCGACGCCGAGACGGTCAGGAACGGAGACGCTGAGAAGATCCTTCATTCGATGGACGGAATCCTCGTGCCCGGTGGCTTTGATCTGCTTGCATTTGAGGGTAAGATTGCCGCTATCAAATATGCGCGTGTGAGCAAGACGCCGTTTTTTGGTATCTGTCTTGGATTCCAGGCAGCGGTGTGCGAGTTCGCACGCAACGTTGTTGGTTTAGAAGGGGCATGTTCGACCGAGTTTTCAGACGATATCCGCCGTACCACGGGCAAGGAATTGCAGTATCCGGTTATCGACACCATGCCTGAGCTGGAGGACATCGCCGGCAAGGACGGCTCCATACGTCTTGGTGCGTATCCGTGCAAGATCAAGGATAAGACGTTGACGATGGCTGCGTATGACGAACCCCTCATCTACGAGCGTCACTGCAACCGCTATGAGGTCAACAATGCTTTCCGTGACCGGCTTACCAACGCTGGTTTGGTGATAAGCGGGCTTTCGCCCGATGAGCGTCTTGTCGAGTTCATCGAGTTACCGGATCATCCATGGTTTGTCGCCTGCCAGGCACACCCAGAGTTCAAGAGTCGTCCGACACGCTGCCACCCGCTGTTTAGAGATTTTGTCCATGCAGCGATCAATTATCGTGATGCAAAAGGCAACTAGGCACGTCTGCGGCGCCGAACAGTTCCTTACCATACGTGTTCTCGAGCAGTTAACCGAGCTAACCGAGCTAACCGAGTATTTTCCAGTATTTGATTGTGCTAATGATCAAATTCTATAAAAAAACTCCATAACGGTATCATTAAAGAATCTGATAGAATAAATAGCAAACTATTAATGACCTGCCTCTGGGTGGCTCAATTACCAATCGGGCGTATCTCAGACCAGCCAAGTCCATACTGCTTTGGGAGATGCTATGGAGATTTCAACAGATACCTCATCGCTTCGCATTGCCATTTGCGAGGACATCAAATCTGAAGAAGAAATACTCACGATGCTCATTAAAGAATCAAGACTTTCGGTGAGCATCATGAGTTTTCCTACGGGAGAGGCCTTTCTTGAGATATTTGAAAAAGACGCTTTTGATATCATTTTCCTCGACGTCTATATGGGCGAACTCACTGGCGTGCAGACAGCGGAGCGCATCAGAGAGCTCGACACACAAGTCGTCATCGTCTTTACCACGACGAGTGAGGATTTTACACGCGAGGGATATCGTCTCAATGCGTACAAATACATGCTCAAACCCATCATTTATGAAGACGTGCTCGACTCACTTGAGCTTGCCACCATCAAACGCGACCGTGCTCAGGGCGCAACTATTCAGATAGTCTGCGACGGCGATCCGGTTACCCTGCCCCTGGCCGACATCGAGTTCATCGAGGCCAGCAACCGCCGCTCAATCTTTAATATGGAAGACGGCTCGACGTACGCCACTTTGACAACCATCGATGCTTTGGAAAAACTGTTGCCCTCGCCGCGCTTCCTGCGCTCGCATCGGGCCTTCATCGTCAATCTCGACCATGTTGTCGACGTCGATGATGACTTCATCATGGATAATGGCACACGTGCGTATATCCGCGTGAAGGATTTCAGAAAAATCAAGCATGCCTACGACGATTATCTATTCAACAGCGTCAGGAGTGATTGGTAGTTCAGGGGTTTGCGTGAGCTTGTATTGAGGGTTTGAGCAAGACGGCGTCAACCAGGGGTTCAAGCGAGGCCAAGGGTTCAAGAGAGGTATCGGCAGTCAACAGCCGTAGAGCCATGACAGATCGCATCAGCAGCGTAAGGAGAGATGAGTGAGAGAAGGTCTGCGCGAGACACTAAGTCGAATTGCAAGGATTACATATGCGCTCATCATCATCTTCCTGATTGCCCTACTTGCCGGGCAGGTCCTTTCGGGCAAGAACAACATCATCTACTACTATAGCGAACTGCACGTGCTCTCGGTCTTTGAGCATTCGGTCAATGGGAAGGACATGGGAAAGATTGAGCTTCCTGCTGTCATCGACAATCTCAAGCCAGGCGACACCGTTACCTTGAGAGGAACGGTCGAGTCCCGCATGCTCGACAATGTCCTGATAGATGCAGAGCATACCTATCTCAAATTCTATGTCAATAACAGGCTGTATTACGAGATTGGTGGCGCAGGCACGTTTCCGAGTTTTCAAAAAGAGCCTCCTCATGTGGTGACCAGCATCGCATTGCCGAGCGCCCCCGAATACCTTGACCTTCGTTTTGACTATACCGTTCCTTCGACAGGTTCCTCCCTTACCTTGCAGGAGATATACCTGGGTGATAACGACCTGTTGTTCTCGATGCTTGTCGACTTTAATCTGGTTCTTCTTCTGTTATCGAGTTTCATCCTGATTGGCGCTATCGTCTTTGTCATCATCGGACTTGTGCTCATCCGCAGGGCGGCGGTGGCAAGCGCTTTTATCTGGTTGGGCTTGACTTGTCTTGCCACGTCGATCTGGGCTTTCTGTAGTAATGCAATCGTCTTATATCTTATCCCTCAACCGGCGTTGTTCTATAACTTCGGATATGTGGGGCTTTTTGGCATCATCCCGGCATTCCTGCGCTTTAATAGCTCCATCCTCACCTCGAAACGCAACTGGCTTATCCGCGGGCTTGTGTATAGTACTGCGGTGGGCTATGCCATGCTTCTCGTGACGCATCTGATCGGCATTTTCAGCTTTATTGAGTTTTCTCCCATCATGTTTTATGCGGGGCCAGTTTTGATCCTTGCGTTTGCCATCGCAGTGGTTATTGAACATTTCCGTTTCAAGAATCGGATACGGCCGCGTTTTGTCATCTCGTGTTCGATCCTGGTTTTGTTTACATTGCTTGAGTTCTATAACGAGGCGTGGAGCCATTTCCTGCCAGCGGGGCTTTTCTTTCAGGTCGGGCTTGCGTTCTTTGTAATCGAACTGGCAGTGCTCGCGTGGCAGTATGTGAGCGAGGCGCTTGATGCATCGGAGAAAAACGCGCAGCTCCAGTTCGAGATCATCTCGACCAATCGGGCGCTCAGTGCGCAGCGTGCACTGTATGAGACCTTAGCGACGAGCAATGAGGAGATGCGAAAGCTGCGCCATGACATGCGCCACCAGCTCAGCGCCATCCGTGGGTATCTGGAAGAGGATCACAACGAGGAAGCGCTTGAGTATCTGGATACGCTGTACGGCAGCATCCCCAACATGGCCGATCTGTTCATCTGCGACAACTTTGCCATCAACGCGCTTGCCGCGCACTATCATGCCATTGCCAAGGAGCGGGGCATTCAGGTTGACATGAGGCTTGTGGTGCCCGAAAAACTCGGGCGTATCGTCGACAACGACCTGAGCATCATCATCGGCAACCTCTTTGAGAACGCCATTGAAGCCTGTGGGTATGTTGACGCGCATAAGCGCTTCATCAAGATGCAGAGTTCGGTGGACAAACAGCGCTTTACCCTGGTCATCGACAACAGTTACGACGGGCATCTTGACGTCCGGCGTGGTGATTTCTACTCGCGCAAGCGCCCCGGCAAGGGCATCGGCATGGCCTCAGTGCGCAGCGAAGTGCACAAATATGAGGGTTCGATGAAATACGAGACCGTCGACGGCGTCTTTAAGACCTCACTGTATATCAAGCTATAAGTTGTATCGAATAATCAGCGCCTCATGGCATGAGTCTAATTGCCAGCTGAGCGTACTCGTTTCGATTGCGTTTGACTGCTCATGGCACGAGGATAGCCAGCTCAAGCGTGCTCGTTTCGATAGCATTTGGTTGTAAGCGTAGATCTCAGTCGGTAGCTGGCAGCTGGCCGGTTTCTATAATTCGGAGTAGAGCGGCTTCGTCGAGAATGGGGATATTTAAGGAGATGGCTTTGTTGAGTTTGGAGCCTGCTCCGGGGCCAGCGACCACGTAACTGGTCTTTGCGGAGACGGAGCTGGAGGTCTTGGCGCCCCAGCCGCGCAGCAGTTCTTCTGCCTCCTCGCGTGGATAGCGCTCAAGTGAGCCGGTGAGGACAAAGCTTAAACCGGCAAGGCTGCGCGGCTGGGCGCCTGCCGTTTGAGAACCGAGCGATGATTGCGCAGTAAGTTGTACCCTGGCGCTACGGAGCTTGTTGACAAGCATCAGATTTTGAGAGTTGGCAAAGAATTCGACCAGAGTGTGGGCGATAACGGGGCCTACCCCGTCGATGGCACAGAAGTCTTCCTCGCTTGCGGCAATGATGGATTCCACCGATGGATACTGTGCCACGATGAGCTCGGCTACCTGCTTGCCGATGTTTCTCACACCAAGCCCGAATAGTACGCGTGCGAAGGGGCGCTCGGTGCTTTTTTTGATCTGCTCGACGAGTTTTGCAGCGATGACAGGGCCGACAAGCACCGGTTCTTTCTCGTAGTCGTTCAGTTTCTCGCGACGCTCAGGCGGCATGCTGCGTACAAACTTACTCTCGCCAGTTTCCACCGTAGCGATAGTTGCTTCGTCAAGTTGGTAAAAATCAGCCACATCGGCTACGAGGCCAGATTCGACCATCTTCTCGATGAGCTTCTCACCGAGTCCGTCTATATCCAAAGCACCGCGCGAGACCCAGTGGCTCAGGCGTTCAAGGAGCTGGGCAGGGCATTCAGCGCTGATGCAGCGATAGGCTACGGCGTCTTCATCACGGATGACCGCAGAACCGCAGGAAGGACAGGCAGAGGGCATATCCCAAGCTTGGGTATTACTTGGTCTTAAGGCTGATACGGCGCCGAGAACCTCAGGGATGACGTCTCCAGCCTTGCGGACGATGATGGTATCGCCGACGCGCACATCCTTGCGGCGCACCTCGTCGAGATTGTGCAGGGTCGCGCGTGCGACGGTTGAGCCGGCAACCACGATGGGGTCGAACTCGGCAACCGGGGTAAGCACGCCGGTTCGGCCGACCTGCACGACAATGCGTCGAAGAATGGTCGTCTTTTCTTCCGGCGGGAATTTGTAGGCAATTGCCCAACGCGGCGCCTTGGCGGTAAAACCGAGCATGCGCTGCAGGGCAAAGTCGTCGACCTTGATGACAACCCCGTCGATCTCGTAAGAAAGCTCGTCGCGTCGCCTGAGCGCCTGCTCGCAAAAGGCACGCACGTCTTGGGCATTGGTGCAACGAGCGATCTCGGGGTTAACACGCAAGCCGGCGGATTTAAGCCAAGCAAGCATCTCCCATTGGGTTTGAAGGGAAAGAACGCGCGCAGAGGAATCCGGCATCGCATAGAAAAACGTCGCCAAATCGCGCACCGCGGTGATAGAAGGATCCTTTTGACGCAGCGAGCCTGCCGCTGCATTGCGTGGGTTTGCGAAGGGCTTGGGGGTTTTACCTGTGGCTTGAGCTTCTGTTTCTATCTCGGTGTTGAGACGCTCGAAACTTGCTTTGGGCATGAATATCTCGCCACGCACTTCGATTTCGGGCAGGTCGTCAGTGGGGCTGACGTCTGTCATCGTCTCTTTTTTGGTAGTTCTGAGTCGCAGCGGTACGTCGCGGATGGTTCGCACATTTGCGGTCACATCCTCTCCGGTAACACCGTCTCCGCGTGTGGCTGCGCGGATGAGCACGCCATCGCGAAAGGCCAGGGCGATGGATGAGCCGTCGATCTTCGGTTCGCAGACAAAGGCGAGTTGCGAGAGGCGGGCGTGGGCATCCGCAGGACTGCCCGCTCGGATACCTTCAGAGTTGTCCTTAGAGCTACCTCCAGAGCTGCCCGCTGGGGTACCCCTAGAGTTGTCTTTAGAACTACCTCCAGAGCTACCCGCTGGGATACTCCCAGAGCTACCTGCTGGGATACCCCCAGAGCTACCCCCAGGACTGCCTTCGGGACTGCCCTCAGGGCTACCTCCGGAACCGCCCTCGGAGCTGTCCGCGGAGCCGTCCCCAAGGTTATCTTCAGGGCTGTTTTCGTTGATTTTACAAGCCTCGTACACACGGGTAAGCCAAGCATCAAGTTCGTTTAGATCCATGGCGTTATCAAGCGAGTACATGCGTTCCGCATGGGCAACCGGGGCAAAGGTCGTTGTCTCAACCAAGCCTCCAACGCGCTGCGTCGGTGAGCTTGAGGTGATAAGTTCTGGATGCGCGAGCTCCAGTTCCTGGAGCTCGCGCATCATCGAGTCAAAAGCGGCGTCACTTATCTCA
>WQXX01000045.1 GCA_009781535.1 Coriobacteriia bacterium
CCTTTGGGATCGCATAAAGCCCCTGCTAAGCGAAATCGAGCGCCCGGTGCGCTATCTGGATCATGAGCTGAATGCAACGACAGGGCAGAACGTACTTGTCACCCCGGGCTTGATCCGGGGCCTATCAGGTGATGTGCAGGATGCTAGCGTGTGTTGTCCAGAAAACTGGTCGTCAGACGGTAACCAAAAAGACCGTCCTGCTATTGGAGAAGCACAAACGTCGGGCTTAACTGACATCGCCTTCGTCTATCCTGATTCTTACGAAATAGGGCAATCAAATCAGGCCATCGCCATCCTCTATGACATCGTCCGCAGGCTTCCCGGGGTAAATGTCGAGCGGGCTTTCCTGCCATGGGTCGACATGATAGTGCGGCTTCGAGAACTGGAGATCCCCCTTTTCACCCTCGAGAGCTGCCGTGAACTGGCAGCATTTAACCTTATCGGCGTCACGATGCCCCATGAGCTTTCCTACACGAATATCCTCGAGTTGCTCGATCTTGCGGGTATCCCCCTGTATGCGGCTGAGCGCTTTGAGAAAGACCCTCTTATCATCGGCGGTGGGCCGTGTGCGTTTAATCCTGAGCCGATAGCTCCGTTTTTTGATGCGATCTGCATCGGCGAGGGCGAAGAGGTCATCGTTGAGCTTATTAAGGCTTACCAACAAGCCAAAGCCTGTGGCGCTCCCCGTGTTGAGATCCTTCGATCATTCGCCGCAATCGACGGCGTCTACGTGCCTTGCCTTAATGAGGCAAGGCACGTTTCTCCAACTGTCGCTCCAGACTTTCAAAATGTCGCCCCAGACTTTCAAACTGTCGCCCCAGACTTTCAAAATGTCGCCCCAGACTTTCAAAATGTCGCCCCAGACTTGATCTGGGGCCTAGAGGGAGACCAGCAGGAAGATTGTGTGTGTCCGGCAGAAACCCCTTCGTCAGTCGAAATCCCTTCACAAATTCACCAAGCTGCTGGCAATATCATCACAAAACGCATCATCGCTGACTTGGATGCGTTGCCGGTTGTGCAGCAACCCATCGTCCCGTATGCCGAACTCACCCATGACCGCCTCAACATCGAGATTCTACGCGGCTGTACGCGAGGGTGCAGGTTCTGCCAGGCAGGCATGATATACCGCCCTGTCCGTGAGCGTAGCGCCGATACTATCGTGCGAGCTGTCGTCGAAGGGCTTGCCTGTACGGGTTATGATGAGGTCTCGCTCACCTCGCTCTCGAGTACCGATCACTCCCAGATTGTCGAAATACTCCATCGTCTCAACCATTCCCTGGAAGGGACGGGAACACGACTGAGCCTGCCATCGCAACGCCTGGATGCGTTTGGGGTAGAGATGGCGCGTCTCGTTGCCGGTGGCGAGCGCAAGACTGGCTTGACCTTTGCCCCAGAAGCAGGCACCCAGCGGCTCCGAGACATAATTAACAAAAACGTCACCGAGCGAGACCTTATCGATGCAGTGAGTTGTGCGTTTGCTGCCGGTTGGAGGCGATGCAAACTCTACTTCATGATTGGGTTGCCCGGAGAGACCGATGAGGATATACGTGGTATTGTCGAGCTTTCTAACCGCGCGTATCAAGCTGCAAAGGATGCCGTGCCAAACGAGCAGCGGAATAACTGCCGTATGGGAGTGAGCGTAGCGGTATTCATCCCCAAAGCCCACACCCCATTCCAGTGGTGTGGGATGGTCTCGAACGCCGAGATCCAGCGACGCATCAGTGTGTTACGCGGCGCACGTTTGCACCGGGGCATCGACCTGCATTGGCATGACCCAACGACCTCGCTCATCGAGGCGGTCATGTCGCGTGGAGGGCGTGAGCTTGCCTGCCTCGTTGAGCTGGCATGGCGCAAAGGCGCACGTTTTGACGCGTGGACCGAGCAATTCAATAAAACCGCCTGGCAAGAAGCAGCCTTTGAACTGGGTATCGACCTGGAGGCGGCTGCGATGCACGAATTTGGGTTTGCAGACGCCTTGCCATGGGACCATATCTCATGTGGTGTAAACAGGGATTACCTTGCTGATGAGTACGAGAAGGCTCTGGCAGCCGTAACCACACCCGATTGCTCATTCGGGCACTGTACTTCTTGTGGCGTATGCTCTGAATGCAAGGCTCAAATCCGTCTGGGAGGGTCGAGCCGTGGATGAGCGTCGTTTAGCGGCAGGCAGGCAGTTCGGATTGCATATCGCTTTCGGAGAGTTGTGCCATGAATGAGTTAACCTTCCGTCTGCGCATCGAATACGGCAAGACCGGACGCTTGTGTTATCTCTCGCATCTGGAACTCGTGCGTGCGATGGAGCGCGTCATCCGACGCTCGCAACTCCCTTTTGCGCTTTCAAAAGGTTTCAATGTGCATATGAGGCATGCATTTGGCCCAGCTTTGCCCGTTGGTACAGCTGGGCTTCATGAATTGCTCGATATCTGGTTAAGTGAGTATGTACCGGCAGCAGAGGCGCTTGCCCGCCTGCGTCAAGCTAGCGTTTTTGACCTTCCCATCCACAAGGTGGCATACTGTGCCGCTGATACTCCCTCTCTTCAGGTGTCCCATGTGCTCTCCTGCTATGAGGCGTGTGTCGACTTGGCAGGAAAAGGGGATATCTCAGTACTCAAGCAGGCTTTCATAGAAATCATTGAAAGGGATAACCTGACCATCATGAAGAAAGGCAAACCCAAGGAAATCAGCATAAGCAGGAGCCTTGTTGATGGGCCGACACTTGTGGGTGTCGAGGATACCAAGGTACGGGTTTTTCTGACCTTGCGCGCCCATGAGGATGGGTCGCTACGTCCGGAGCTTATTCTCAAGGCTGCCCTTGCGCATATCGCCAACGCTCGGCTGGTTGAGTTAACTCGCGTTTCGCTGCTTGAGGAAAGTAAAGAGTCGCAGATCTATCCATATGACTGTCTTGCGACGGATTCGTCAGACAACACATGCTCTCAACCTGCCAATCTCCTGATAGGCCCCGGATCAAGCCCGGGGTGACGCGAAAACAATGGTAATCTTTAACTATGGCAACGCTTAAGATCGACATCATCGCGGTAGGAAAGCTCAAGGAGCGTTTCTGGGCTGAGGCTTGCGCTGAGTACCTCAAACGCTTGACCCCCTATGCAGAAATACAGATCAAAGAGGTGGATGATATCAGTCCTGTCCGTGTTGGGTCGTCAGAGCGCTCGCTTGAGCTGGAGGCAGCAGGTATACGCGCTTCCTTGGCAGCCAGCACATCCATCATCGTTTTGGACCGTCAGGGAGTCGAGCAAACAAGTGAGCAGATTGCCGAACTCCTGCAAACATACCTGGAAAACCGCGCCCACCATGTCAGCTTCATCATTGGTGGATCCGATGGTCTCTCGTCAGGGCTGATCAGACAAGCCGACAAGACCGTCTCATTCGGCTCTATCACCTTGCCGCACAACCTTGCGCGTGTTGTTTTGCTCGAACAGCTCTACCGGGCGTTCAAGATCATCCGCAACGAGCCCTACCACAAGTGAGGCAGATCAGGGCAGGTACTGCCGCAGCTTGCCTATTACCTCGTCGATATCAAGTGGTTTTCCGACATGGTCGTTCATGCCGGAGGCAAGGCACTTCTCGACGTCCTCCTTAAAAACATTGGCTGTCATGGCAACGATTGGGATAAACTGGGCTTGCGGAGTACCCATCGCCCTGATGCGGCGCGTGGCCTCGTAACCGTCCATCTCCGGCATCTGGATATCCATGAATATCATCTCGTATTTGTCTGGAGCTGCGCTGAACATACTCACAGCTTCTTTACCATTGGTGGCGCAGTCAATTTCGAGCAAGGTAGGCTCGAGTAACGCAAGTACGATCTCGCGGTTAATCTCCACATCCTCGCACAACAGGATACGTCGGCCTTCAAAAGCCCCGTCAATACCCACATCGCTCTCTTCAGTCTGCATGAGAGGCGAGCCGAAATACTCATCTGTGATGTCTGCAATGATTGACGGGAACAGAGGCTTTTGCAGGAAGCTGTCGACTCCCGCCTCCTTCGCTTTTCCTGCGACAATACCGTATTCAGCGGCAGATACCATGACCACAAATGAGTTGCTGGTCTTTGAAGCCTTCTTCTTCAACCTCTTGGTGAGCTCTATACCGTCCATGCCCGGCATCTTCCAGTCGATGAAGAACAGATTATACGTGTCGTTTTGCTCTATAAGGCGAAGAGCCTCGATACCGTTGTCAGCAGTATCGCAATGGGCGCCGAACTTCTCGACGATACCTTTGAAATCCTGCAATATGTATAAATCATCGTCCACGACAAGCATGCGCATATTCTTCCAGTCTATCTCTTTGTGTCCAGGGCTCTGGACGATCGCCTCACCACGTTGCATCTTGACGGTAAAAGAGAATGTCGATCCTTTCCCCAGTTCTGACTCGACCCAGATCCTTCCGCCCATCATCTCAACGATGCTTTTTGAGATGGCAAGCCCGAGACCGGTGCCTCCGAATTTCCGCGATGTGCTCTCTTCGGCTTGTTGGAAGGATTGGAAGAGCCGACATTGCTGTTCGGGGCTGATTCCAATTCCGGTATCCTTAACCGAGATCCTGATCTCATAGACGCCGTCTTGCTCTCCAAGCAGATAGGTATTGAGACTGATAGCTCCATGCTCCGGGGTAAACTTGACCGCGTTACCCAACAGGTTCGTAATGACCTGTGCTAAACGCTGGTCATCACCAATCAGGTTTTGAGGAATGGTTCGATCCACATAGACGGTAAACTTCTGATTCTTCTCATTCATACGGAAGTTGGTTACATTCACGACGCGAACCAGCATCTTTTCGAAATTGAACTCCGCCAAGGATAGTTCGAATTTTCCTGATTCGATTTTTGAAACATCCAGGATATCGTTGATGACGCCGAGCAGATGATGCGACGCATCTTCGATCCTCATGAGGCTATAGTTCTTTCGTTCGATGTCGTCGGCAGACTTTCCAATATTGGTCATACCGATGATGGCGTTCATCGGTGTGCGTATCTCATGGCTCATGTTCGCCAGGAAGTTGCTCTTGGCAGAACTGGCTGAATTTGCTTCTTCTAATGCAATTTCCAGTTTTTTCTGGAGTTGTAATAGCTCCGTGATATCCTGGATGATCTCGACCTGCCCGACTATTCGGTTTCTCCTGTCTGTCAGGAAACTACCGTCAGCCAAGTAGTCTTTGCCGCCTTGGCTAAAGGCTGTAGTCGCCAGTCCTTTTTCGAGGCGCTCGATGGCGCAGTTCTCCGTATTGCAGATGTTGACGTTCCAGACACTGCAAGGTCTTCCCAATAGATCCGAACGGCTTCTGCTCAAAAAATCCTCAACGGGTTTGTTGATGAAAGCCATTTTCCTGTTTGTATCGGTGACGCAGATGAGGAATGGTATGGAGTCCAGGATGTTTTCATACCAGTTGACCTTGACGGTTATCCAGTGGATAAGCCATACGGCAATAAACGACACGATGAGCGCTGCAGCGATGCCGAGAGGAATGATGCTGCCGAGGATCCACGTGGCGTATCCGTTTATCTCCGAGACGGGAAGGTACGTAACGATCATATATCCATGTTCGTGGCGGAAATATGAGTCATATTCCACTTCGTTGTAGGTGTGCCTGATACGGCCCTCTTGAAGAGTGAACATGGTATCAGCCCATTCCTGATCCTTCATGTTCGCTCCCATGATGGTATCCGAACTACTGGCTACTACCATTTTGTCAGCGTCAAGGAGGAAGACCCCGCCGCCTTGCCCTATCCGAATATTAGCGATAGAGTTCTGCACGTTCATAGAAAGTTTGATGTCATCGATGGTTTTCATCTCGACGCCCACCTGTACGATGCCAGGTTGGTCAATGCGAGATACGTTTATGTACTGGAATAAGGTGCCATCTACCGCACGAGGCTGCGGCTCCTGGGCGATGGTCAGCGATGGATTTGCAAGGATAACAGTCAGCGGCCGCGTTTGGTCGTTGGTGTAGAAGTCAAGCCCGAAGAAAGCCGGCACGCTTCCCCAGAGCAGGATGCCCTTCTCATCGGTGACATGGATCTCTGACACCCCAAACAGGTTGCATAACTCAGCCATCCGAGCGTCTTTTAGGTTGTCCGGGTTTTCTGCGATGATCACAGCTACAGCCTGAGCGAGGGCGATGTTCTTTTGATTCATCATATCAAGAACGGAGTCAGTAATCTTGTTGGACAAATCGACTTGATGGCTGACTGAATCACAGAGGTTGACCATATCGGACTTAAGGATCGTATCAGTTGAATTCCGCATGACAGAAACGGACAAAACACTTATCAGCATGTACGAAAGTACGAGTACCGATAGAATCGGAATGAGCACCTTGCTTTGCAGTTTCATTTCGTGCCTCCCTTGTCGGTTCCAGCAGCTCGTCGTCCTGCGCTCATCCAATTCAATTTTCGCCCTGCTGTTTTTTTTGCAGTCCCCATCCGGAGCCTGGCATACCAAGTAGTATTCTTATGAATAGTACCATGGATAATGAAAGTAATGAATAGGTCATGGACATAGTATTGTAAAAGCGAGAGGCAATATGATTGAACTGAAGGATGAAGAAGTATGATCGGACTAACAGGAGAATACGGCACTGCCAAGGTGTTTACCGACTCCGTTGAGTCCAGTGCGCTCACGCAGATCGAGCACCTGCTCAATCAGGAGTTCATCGAGGGCAGCAAGATCCGTGTGATGCCAGATGCCCATGCCGGGATGGGGTGCACCATCGGCACCACGATGACGGTTACCGACAAGGTCGTTCCTAATCTCGTGGGTGTGGATATCGGCTGTGGTATGGAAACCGTGCTGTTAGACGACGGGCGCATAGAGCTTGCCCAGCTCGACAAAGCGATCCATCAGCATATCCCGTCAGGTTTTGATACCCGACAGATGCCGCACCACTTTGTCGATGAAATCGATCTGGTCGACCTGTGCTGTGCCAAACATGTCGATCTCAAGCGTGCGGCTTTGTCCATAGGTACGCTTGGCGGAGGCAACCACTTCATCGAAATAGATGTGGATGATGACGGCGCCTTGTACCTCGTCGTGCATTCCGGTAGCAGAAACCTCGGCAAACAGGTCTGCGAGTTTTATCAGAATGTCGCTGCGCGCGCGCTGAACCGCACGGGCAAGGGTGCTGACAGGGCGTTGGCGTATCTGGATGGACAGGCGCTTGAGGATTATCTCCACGATATGGCTATCGTCCAGCAGTATGCCGACCTCAACCGAAAAGCTATGGTTCGCGAGCTGGAAAATCGGATGAAACTCAAGGTCCTTGACCAGTTCTCCACTGTCCATAACTACATCGACCTTGATTCGATGATCCTGCGGAAAGGGGCGATCTCGGCGAGGAATGGCGAGCAGGTGCTGATTCCGATGAATATGCGCGATGGCAGCCTGATTTGCGTTGGTAAAGGCAACGAGGATTGGAACTTCTCGGCGCCGCATGGTGCAGGTCGCATCATGAGCCGTACCGCTGCGAAGGAAAGCATCACGATTACGCAGTTCGAGAAGTCGATGGAAGGTATCTTCTCCTCGACAGTCAACCGGAGCACTTTGGACGAAGCTCCGTTTGCCTACAAGCCGATGGAGGAGATCATCGCCAACATCGGCGACACAGTGGACATCGTCAAGACGATCAAGCCGTTGTACAACTTCAAGGCGGCGGAGTAGCAACATGGAGCTGCAGATCAGTTCCGGACAGGGACCGGTTGAATGTGAGTTGGCAGTTGCAAAACTTGCCCACGCCTTATGTGAGGAATTTGAAGGCGCCATTGTCAAGCAGACGGTTGCTGGGTCTCGCAAGGATTGCTACAAGAGTGTCGTTATCGAGAGTGCTGTTGACCTGGGGTTTCTCGAAGGCACCGTCCAATGGATCTGCCAAAGCCCGTTTCGTCCAACTCATAAACGTAAGAACTGGTTCGTGGACGTAAGCCCGCTTTCGGTCTTTGACCCGACGATCTTTGATGCAACTGCCCTTGGCGCACCAGCCTTTGACAGCAGGCTGGTGCGTTTTGAAACCTTCCGGAGCGGGGGTAAAGGCGGGCAGAACGTCAACAAGGTCGAGACAGGTGTGCGAGCGACCTACCTCCCATTGGGCTTGAGCGCGACATCTACCGATGAGCGAAGCCAGCTTATGAACAGAAAGCTGGCGCTTGAG